>WRBR01000001.1 GCA_009784425.1 Coriobacteriia bacterium
CTCTGACTTAGAACCAGGAGAGCTTGGGCTACTCTATTATCGTATTGGTAACTGCCTGCTCAAAATGTATACCTTCAACGAGGCAGCCATCAGCTACCAAAAGGCCCTGGAAGACACGGGCTTTACCCAGAGGTCGGCCGCCAAGGTCAATCTGGGCAAGGCGCAGCTAGGGCTTGGGCACTACGAGGATGCGGTGCAGTCCTTTAACGAGGCACTCACCGACACCACCTATGCCAAGCCGTATCAGGCGCAGATGGGTCTGGGCAACGCCTACACCAAGCTGGGCATGATAGTTGACGCCGGCACCGCGTATCGTAACGCCGCGCTGGACGAGAGAAACCCCAACCCCTCAAAGGCACTCATGAGCCTGGGCAGCTGCTTCATGGCGCTGGGTCGCCCTGAGGATGCCATTGAATCCTACAACGCAATCTTTGAGTTTGACCCCTCGCAGCTCGTGGCACAAAAAGCCTACGAGAGCCTGGGGCAGGCTTTTTGTGCAGCAGGGCACTACCCCGAGGCCCTGGATGCCTTTAGCCGAGCGCTTGAGCCCGGCGGCTTTACTCTGTCGGGGGCGGCGCAGGCAGACTACCATAAAGCCTTGCAGGTCTTGCACGAGAGCAAGGCGTTTTCACCCGAGAATCTCGCCGGCTTTGATGCCCAGGAACTCGGAGTGGTAAACCCCGAGCTTGAGCCAACTGTGGGAGCCGATGGCAACGAAGTCTATGGCGCCGGCAATGTGCCAACAGCAAACGACACCGGCTTCTTTGACGTAGCCGAGTCAGACCTTGTGCGTCTCTCCAAAAAGCAGATGAGGGGTCAACGCAAGCTCAAGCATACCGGCCTCAAGGTAATCCTCACCATCATTATCCTCCTCATACTTGTGCTGGGAACGGCTGTCTTTGGCTACATCCAAGGCTTTGGCTGGCCCACTCAAGAGACGGTCATTGAAGAAATCTTTGCCGCCAATGCTGCCGGCACCGATACCACCAGGTACTGGATTGCCACCAGTGATGAAGAAATAAAGGTCATTGAGCGAATCATGGACATGGTGGCACCCACCGCGTCTGTTGACATCGTCTTTCTCGAAAGAGGCATGACTGAATCTGAAGCCCTGGTTGCCGCAAATCTCAACGAGGGCGGCACCGTTCACTATCAGGTATTCCTTGAGCGTGAGGGCATTGGATGGAAGATAAGCAGCATTGACCTCTACTTTGCCTCCAACCAGTAACACTACCGCAACAGATGGTAACGCTGTAGCATAAAAACCAACGCACGATTCCATTGAAAGGTACGATATGACAGAAAGAACATACGCCATGCTCAAGCCCGATGCGGTTTTAGGTGGCCATGTTGGCGAGATTATCGCCCGCTTTGAAAGAGTTGGCCTCACCATTGAGAGGATGGAGCTTGCCACGGTAACACCGGAGCAAGCCGCCGCCAACTATGCCGAGCACGAGGGCAAGCCGTTTTACGAGGGGCTCATTGAATACATCACCTCCGGCCCCGTGGTTAAGCTGGTGCTTGCAGGGGAGGGGGCAGTTGCCATCACGAGAAAACTGATGGGCGCTACCAACCCTGCCGAAGCGCTCCCGGGGACTATCCGAGGCGATTTTGGACTGGTTATGGATGCCAATGTGATTCACGGTTCCGACTCCCTGGAGTCAGCCAAGCGCGAAATTGCGATCTTTTTTGCATAAGCAAGCACTGCTGCGGTTTGTATCGCCCACTCCGCAGCCAAGATATATCAACGGCTTGGCAGCGCCTTTGCCAGCCAACGCAAGAGATTAGGAGCAAGGACAGAGATGTCTTTTTTGGATGATTTGTTCAGCCAGTGGAGCTGCGACATGGCCATAGACCTTGGCACCGCCAACACCTTGGTGGCTATTGCCAACGAGGGCATCGTATTAGACGAGCCCAGTGTAGTTGCCATTGACAACGAACTTAACAGGGTGTTATCGGTGGGTACCGAGGCCCGCGAGATGATTGGCCGCAATCCGGGCAATATCTCAGTTGAGCGTCCGTTGGCCGATGGTGTCATAGCCGATTACGATGTTACCGAGGCCATGCTCTCGTATTTCATCAATAAGGCAAACCCCAAGACGCGCCTTTGGCAGCCAAAGCCGCGCATTGTCATCTGCATTCCCTGCGGCGTGACCTCCGTTGAAAAGCGCGCCGTTTTTGAGGCAACCATACAAGCCGGTGCACGCCAGGCATTTCTCATTGAGGAGCCTATGGCCGCGGCCATAGGAGCCGGCTTGCCCGTAGAAGAGCCCACGGGCTCGATGGTGGTTGACATTGGCGGCGGCACTACCGAGATTGCCGTTATTTCGCTGGGAGGCATTGTTACTTCGCGCTCCCTCAAAACGGCCGGAAACGAGTTTGATGTGGCGGTGGCCCGCCACGTGCGTGAGGTCTACGGCCTCAACATCGGCGTCCGCACTGCTGAAGACATCAAGATAGGCATAGGCTCGGCCATGCCAATCTCAACGGGAGAGATGGATATGGAGATATCCGGACGAGATCTCTCAACCAACCTCCCGCGCTCCGAGAACCTGCAAAGCGAAGACATCAGAGAAGGACTCAGAGCTCCACTGCATGAAATCCTCATCGCCATTAAGGAAACATTCTTGGAGACCGACCCAGACCTGGCAGCAGACATCATAGTCAACGGCATTCTGCTCACCGGGGGAGGAGCAATGCTCAAGGAGATGGATCGCTTTTTAACCAACGCCCTGGATGTCCCCGTGTATGTATCGCCAACAGCCTTTACCAACGTAGTGGTGGGCTGTGCTATGGCATTGGAAAATCCGCAGGCACTACAGCGTTCTTATACGCAACGCTAGAAACTTAAAAGAAAGGCTGCGTACTCGTGGCGCTCCTCAGTCAAACACCGAAAAAGGTTACCGGTGGAATACTCGCCATAGTTTTGTGTGTATTCTCGCTGGGCCTCATCACTTTGTGGTCATATGAAGGCGGCGTCTCACCGGAGGCTTCGGGCATCATCCATAGCGCCCGAGGAGCTATCTCCACCGTTGTTGCGCCCTTTAACAGAGCGAGTTCAATTGTTGGCCAGGCAACCAACGCGGTAGGCGCGGCAACCGATAACTTCACCGCAAGCCCGGAGAGCTTAAGAGAGCTGCAGGCGCAAAACGAGGAGTTGGCGGCCCTGGTCATCAGGCTTGAGGAGTCTCGTCTAGAAAATGAACGGCTTTCGGAGCTGCTGGGGCTTGCTCAGGCCTATGACCTTGAGGCCACAGCTGCACGCATACTTTCCACTTCTATCGATTCATGGAACCAGACCATCACCATAGATAAAGGTATCGAAGACGGCCTGGCGGTAGGAATGCCGGTGATGAGCCCCAACGGCCTCATTGGCCAGATAGAGTCGGTGGGTCGTTACAACTCCGAAGTAAGGCTGCTCACCGATCCCAACTCAGGTGTTGCCGTGATCATTCAGGGCAGCAGAAACGAGGGGGTGCTTTCCGGCTCGCACACACGACTGCTTTACCTGAGTTATATCTCGCTTGATGTTCCGGTGTCCCCCGGCGACGCCATCGTCACCTCTGGTGCCGGCGGCGTGTACCCCAAGGGCATCATCATTGGTGAGGTTACCTCGGTGCACTACCTGCCTTCTGATGTGTTTCAGACCATCGTGGTAAAACCCACGGCAAAGGTAAAGTATTACGAAGAGGTACTGGTGCTTACCGGCCGACCGTCCGAGGTGACGTATAACGCACTGATAGCCATGCATGGAGAGGACTACCTTAACGCCAACGGTGCAAACGGAGCCAACGGCAACGGCAACGGAAACGGCAACGGAAATGGCTCAGCTGCCCCTGCTAACGGAGTCGGTGGTCATTAATGGACCAGAGCCAGCCACGCATGAGCATCGTTGTTTTCACTGCTCTCATTGCCATCATCTTGCAGCTGGTAGTGGCGCCGGCCATCACGCTTTTTGGCGTGGTGCCCAACTTTATCATGGTGGCTGCAATTATTACGGCTCTGCGCAATGGCCCGGTGCGCTCTACGGTTACCGGCTTTTTGCTGGGACTCTTCTTTGACCTCTGTTCGCTGGGACCAATGGGAGCCATGACCCTGGTGCTCACCATATTGTCATATGCTGTAAGCTCGCTTAACAGGGGCGGCTTTGCCGGCAACATCATCATCGACCTGTTTACTATGATTGCCGCTGTTGCCCTGGGCGAGTTCTTGGTCAGTGTCATCTATGCCATCGCAGGCGCTAACCCACAATTTATGCTCTCACTCGTGCAGCTGGTTTTGCCGGCTATTGTCTACGACTCAGTAATCGGTTGTATTCTGCTCATCGTTTTTAACGAGGCCCAAAGAGGCAGAAAGAGAAGATCCGGCCCCACGCTTGGGTCCGGGCGCTCGCTTTCTCGAAAGCTTAATAAGTTATGAGCCCCTATCTAGTAACAGCCCTTATTGCGCTCAGTGTTTTTTTGCTGCTGCTTGCAGCTTTTTTCATTGTGCGCTATCTGCTGAGGAATCGTCGCAAAAAAACGGTCTATCGCAGATCCTTTGTCCGAGCCGACCTCGACCTGGTCAAGGATACCGAGCAAATCCGCGGCTCCGGAAGTCTCAAGGAAAGATCCGGCAAGCAGGGGAGGGGCCGATTCTACGCGTTTGGCGTGCTCATGGCTGCCATCTTTGGCACCTTGTCGGTGCGCCTTTGGGGCCTCCAGATACTCGAGCACGATAAATACGTAAAGCTTTCGAGCCAAAACATGACCCAGCGGGTCAACGTGCCGGCAAACCGAGGCCGCATCTTGGACCGATACGGCAATGAGCTGGTGGGCAACCGCCCCTCCATCACCGTTACCGGCAAACGCACCTTGGCCGAGGATGCCGGCCTCGTGCAACGCCTGTCCCTTGTGTTAGGTATTCCGGTGGGCATTGTCCGCCGTAGAATCCTCGATGATTCTGAGGGCGTGCAGGCAGATCACACCATAGCAAGCGATGTGCCTATGGAATCGATTGCCTATATCCGCGAGCACCCCTCCTTGTTCAAAGGCGTAAATGTGGAGTCACGCACGGTGCGCTTCTACCCCTATGGTTCCCTTGCTTCCCACATACTGGGCTACACGGGCCCGGTGACTGAGGACTTTCTCAAAGGGCAGCCTGGTGACGAGCCAAGCCCGTATATGCCCGGTGACATCATTGGAAAAGATGGCGCCGAGTCCAGGTTTGAAAAAATCTTACAAGGTACACGCGGATACACCGACTTTGAGGTTGATGCCTTTGGCAGGCCTACCGGCGAGGTCCTCGCTGAGGCAAATTCGCAAAGTGGCGATGATGTGGCACTCACCCTTGATGCCAATCTGCAGCGCGAGACCGACAAGATCCTCTACGACATCATCCAATTGGTAAGAAGCGACAGCGATAACAAAGACTGCAACGCCGGCGCACTCCTCTGCATCGATGTTGAGGATGGCGGCATTTTAGCTTCTTCGAGTTATCCCACCTTCTTTCCGTCTGACCTCTCAAGGGGAATCTCCATTGAGCTCTGGGAAGAACTCACCTCGGTTGAGTCTGATTATCCGCTCACCAATCGGGTGGTCAGTGGCCTGTACCCTGCGGCATCCACCTTCAAGATCTTCACTTCGCTCGCCGGCTTGCATCACCATATGATTACCGATGATACCACCTCGTATTGCACCGGTTATTGGGATGCCTACGGTGACGAATGGGGCCAGCGCTGCTGGATCCATCCGGGAGGCCACGGCACCTTGGATCTTGAGGAGTCCATCAATTGGTCCTGTGATGTTTTCTTCTACATGCTAGGCGCTGCCTTTTATGAGCAGTGGTATGCCCTGAGGGATATCCCGGTTAACGAGCGCCCTAATCCCTTTCAAGACTACCTTGCCACCTGGGGTTTTGGGTCGCGCACCGGTATTGACTTGCCCGGCGAGGCAAGAGGCAGAATCCCCACAGCAGAATGGAAGTGGGATGAGTTCTCCGACACCCCCGAAGAGGCCATGTGGCAGCCGGGAGACATGACCAACATGGTCATTGGTCAGGGAGACTTACTGGTAACCCCCCTGCAGCTCTGCAATGCCTTTTGCACCTTTATCCGCGAAAAAGAGGTGACCCCTCATATTTTTAATCATGTCCTCGACTCTGAAGGCAATGTGGTGGTCACTTACAAGGCAGAAGAAGTTGTGGAGCGCCCTCAGTATGAGCCCCGGCACCATGACCGAGTTTTGGAGGGCTGCCGGCGAGTTGTTGCCCGTGAGGGTGGTTTTAGCAGCATTCCGGTGCCGGTTGCCGGCAAAACGGGAACCGCCGAGGTTGCCGGCAAGGGCGACTGCTCTTGGTTTGTGGGCTGGGCGCCTGTGGAAAATCCCAAATATTGCGCGGTCTGCCTCATTGAGCAGGGCGGCAGCGGCTCGCTGGTGGCTATGAATGGGGTCATCCAGACCTTTGCCCGCATCTATGGCGTGGATGTTGGTCCTATCACCATCTGGCAGAACAGAAACGAGAGGTAGTACCGTTGCCCGTTTCTCCCAAGATACAATCGTCGCCGAGTAATCGCTCTGGCTCGCAGGGTGGTTTTCATATTGTTGCTATCTTGCGCACCCTTAACTACCCCATTGTGGTGGTATCACTGATTTTAGTGGCCTATGGCCTTTTGGTTGTGTGGTCGGCAACGCTCGATTCTAACGTCTACAGCTTTAACAGGCAGCTCTCGGGAGTGGGAGTAGGCATTATTTTGATGCTGGTGATTTGGCGGTTGAACTACAGCAGGCTCTCGGTTTTTACCTACCTGTTTTTTGGGCTCTGTATATTCTTTATTGTTTTGCCGTTGTTTCCGGTTATTGGCCTTTCCGTGGGCGGGGCTCAAAGATGGGTGGTCATCTTTGGACAACGCTTTCAGCCAACTGAGCTGGCAAAGGCTTTTTACATCCTATTTGCCGCTGCGTTGATTGCTCGCTACAAGGGCCGCTTGACCTCCGGCACCGAATACCTCAAGTGTTTTGCGCTTTTGTGTACACCAGCGGTTCTTGTGATGATGCAGCCAGACTTGGGAACCGGTGTGGTGCTCTTTGTTATTGGAATGGTGGTGCTTTTTGCCGGCGGGGCAAACCGACGGTGGCTGATTACCAGCGTGGTTGCGATTGCCGTGCTCTGTGTTGCCCTGATTGCTCTTGACGGGGTGTTGGACGCTGCCTTTGGCAGGGATGTCTTTCTTAAAGACTATCAAAAAGCCCGTTTACTGGTTTTTATTAATCCCGACTATGACCCCGATGGCGCCGGTTATAACCTCAGGCAGGCCCAGATTGCCATAGGGTCCGGTGGGCTTTTTGGCAAAGGCCTTGGCAATGCCACGCAAAGCACGCTCGGTTTTTTGCCTGAACACCCCACCGACTTCATCTTTTGCGTCCTGGCCGAGGAATTTGGTTTTATGGGCTCTCTTGGCCTCATCTTCCTCTATGCGATTTTGATGTTTTTAGTGCTGCGAGTGGCCTTTAACTCCTACGATTTCTTTGGCACGCTTATTGTCACCGGCGTATTGGGGATGTGGATATTCCAGATATTTGAAAACATTGGGATGAACCTGGGGCTTATGCCCTCAACGGGCATTCCGCTGCCCTTTATGAGCTACGGCACCTCGGCTATGCTGCTCAATTTTGTTGCACTGGGCCTGGTGCTCTCTGTGTGGGCGCATCGCAGTCCCATAAAATCTGGCGTCTCCCAGCCCGGCCGCAGGGTACAATGAGAGTTAAGAGTTAAGAGTGGAGAAGTAAGAGTGAAGAGCGGAGAATCATGGCAATACCAAAAATACCCAAACTGCCTATAAACCTCGGCACCCTCAATAAGGCGGCCAAGCTCTTTGAGAGCGAGTCAACTGCCGATACCGTGATTGAGGTTTTGGTAGACCTCAGCGCCTCGAGTGACTTAATTTCGCTTGCTCGCGAGGTGCTCAAGGTGCGCCCAGGCACGGTGCAGATAGCCGTTGAGGGCTTTCACGACGACATGCCTCACCTCAACAGAGAAGCCAGCCTGATTATAGTGGTGGCTGGTTCGTCAAGCTACCTAAAGCGCATCATGGAGATCTCTCTCTGGTCAGAGCTCAACTGTGTTGTCTTGACAGAAGACGCCTTGCCACTGGTTTCTCAAGTAGCTGACGAGGATGCCCTCGACATTGCCAAGACTTTGATTGAAGTTGATCTCACCACTCCCAAAGAAGCGCTTGAGCAAGATCTGGCAAGGTGGTGCATCGGTCGCCTGCCCGAGTTACGTCTTTCACTGGGCGTGGCCTTTCCCTTTATGCGCCAGCCCATTGCCCTTGACCTGACCCGCCAAACCGCGTTTGAGAACACCCTCATTGCATCAATCTTCTTTTTGCCTGGGGCGGACATGCCCATCCTTACTCTGAACCAGTGTAAATTGCTCTATCAAATAGCAGTTATTAACGAGGTTCCGCTCTCTCGTGAGCGCCTGGCGGATGCGGCAGTGGTCATTGCCTCGGCCTTTGGCTTCAGGGGCATTACACGCCTGGTTTTAAAGAGGCTCACGCCTATTGGCTGGCTGGTCAGAGGCTCAACGGCCTTTGGAGCCACCATGACTATGGGACACCTGGCGCACCAGCTCTATAGCAAGGGCGGGGGAGTGGTTGAGCTGGCAAGAGGTGACCTTTCAGCAGACGACTCTGAAGTAGTCATGCCAACAACCGCCGTAACAAAGCTGAGCTAAGAAACACGCATAGTGATTAATCAGCACTCTCAAAGCCTGCGTTTAAAGCTTGAACCACTTCTCTCCAAGGTAGAGAAGCCTTCACGCTATATTGGTGCTGAACTGTTTGGTGAGACAAAAGGGGACGGTTCATGTGTCCTGGTGTTGTCCCAGGACAACACCAGGACACATGAACCGTCCCCTTTTGTCTCACCAAACCCCGTCCCCCCTGTACCAAACGTCCCCCTGACAAGTCAGCTTGACGTAGCGCTTATTTACCCGGATGTGTATGAAGTAGGCGCTGCCAATCAAGCTCTGGTGATTCTCTACAACATAGCGCGCCAAATGCAAGGCGTGGGAGTTGAGCGCGCTTATCTGCCTTGGATTGATATGGCAGTACTCTTGCGTGAGGAAGGTCTGCCGCTTTGCAGCCTGGAAAGCGTGCGGCCGCTTAAGGATTTTGATGTTTTGGGCATCACCTTGGCGCATGAACTCGTTGCCACCAATCTCTGCGAGCTCTTTGACCTTGCGGGTATTCCGCTGCTTGCCGCTGAGCGCGGCGAAGGCGTGCCCCTGATTTTAGGCGGCGGCCCCGTTGCCTATAACCCAGCTCCCTTTGCCGCCTTCTTTGACGCCATCTGCATTGGCGAGGGCGAAGAAGCCTTTGCCGAGGCGCTGGAGGTGTTGGCGCAGGCTAAAGAGCAGGGCGCTAACCGCGCAGATCAGCTGCAAGCACTAGCCAACATCACGGGCTTTTATGTGCCCTCCCTTACGCAAAACACGGTTGAGCGCCGCATAGTGCAAAACTTTGCCGACTATCCGGTGGTCACCAACCCCCTGGTGCCCTTTATCGAAACCAGCCAAGACCGCTTTTCGGTGGAGATTCTCAGAGGCTGTACGCGTGGCTGTAGATTCTGCGCAGGCGGCATGGTGAGCCGGCCGGTGCGTGAGCGCTCAGCCGACAGTGTGGTAGCAGCTGCCACTCAAGGCCTGGCTACAACCGGGCTTTCCGAGGTATCCCTTAATTCACTCTCAAGCACCGATCACAGCCAGATTGACCAAATACTCAGGCGCCTCACCGCTCGCTACCAGGAGACAGATATCAAGATTGGTCTGCCCTCACAAAGGCTCGACGCCTTTGGGGTTTCTATGGCAACCCTGGTGTGCGGCACCCAGAAAAAGGGCCTGCTCACCTTTGCACCGGAGGCCGGCACCCAGCGCCTCCGCGATGTCATCAACAAAAATGTCACCGAAGCTGACGTGTTAGGCGCGGTCAGCGCTGCCCACGAAGCCGGATGGCGGCGCACCAAGTTCTACTTTATGATTGGTCTTCCTACCGAGACCGACGAGGATATCATCGCCATAACCGAGCTTGCCAACAAAGCCTACAACGCCGCCAAGGATGCCGTTGAAGACAGCGAGCGCGGCAAGGTGCGCATGAGCCTCTCTGTTGCCGTATTTGTGCCCAAGGCACATACGCCCTTTCAGTTTACCGGCCAGGTGTCGAGAGAAGAGCTGGATAGAAGGGTGCGCCTGCTTAAGGCCTCGCGCCTGCACAAAGGCATCGACCTGCACTGGCATGACCCTGCGGCCGCCATGATAGAGGCGGTATTCTCACGCGGCGATGCCCCGCTAGCCGAGCTTGGCATCAAGGCCTGGGAGCTGGGAGCACGCTTTGATGCCTGGAGCGAGCGCTTTAGCCTGGCAATCTGGCAAGAAGCTGCCGCTGCCTTGGGCGTGGAGCTTTCGGAGCTCGCCGAGCGCTCCTTTGCCGTAGACAAAGCCCTGCCCTGGGACTTTATCACCGGTGGCGTAAGCCGTGAATTTCTGGCTTTGGAATACCAGCATTCTCTCACCGGCGCCCTCACCCAAGATTGCACCTTGGGACCCTGCAGCAATTGCGGCGTCTGTGAAGGCACCGTTAAAACAGCATTGGCAGGCAAACGTGGCTGATTTGCTTTGGAACAGGGGGACGGGGTTAGTGTTCCAATTTGACCAAGGTCAAATTGGAACACTAACCCCGTCCCCCTGTTCCAAAGCAAAAAGCGGGACACCAAGCCCCGTCCCCCTGTTCCAGCCCCCAAAGAGATAGGTGATTGTGGCTGATTTTCGCTTACGTATAGGCTTTGCCAAGACGGGTGCAGCCATTTGGCTCTCTCACCTGGAGGTGGTGAGAGCTATGGAGCGTTGCCTCAGACGTTCTGGCCTGCCCTGTGCTATTTCACAAGGCTTTAGCCCTCACCTTAAACACTCCTTCAGTACGGCGCTGCCGGTAGGCACGGGTTCTATCGGCGAGTTCATGGACGTAGAGCTGTCGCAACTGGTAAACGCAGAGCAGGCATTAGAGGCACTACAGGCTGCTCAGCATGAGTGCCTCCCCATTCTCTCCGCGGAATACGCACCCCGAGACGAGCCTTCTTTGCAGGTAGAGCTCAATCACTCGGTCTATCACATTGAGCTCGATGACCCTGACGGTACAGTGGTTACTAAACTGGTCAAACGCCTCTCAGCCCGCCCGGAAGTCACCATCACCAAGAAAGGCAGACCCAGGGTCTATGAACTGAGCAACTACATTGTTGATGCGAGCCTTGACTCCAGCAACAAGCACACGGTTGTCCTCAGTCTGCTGAGTCGCCCGGAAGGTTCACTCAGACCTGAGGTTATACTGGAGGCTCTCGCAAGCCCTGACATTGAGCTGAAAATCAAGGCAATCACACGCACTGCTCTCAAGCATCAAGACCTGTAGCCATAAGGCACCTTGCACGCTCCGAGGAGGAGAACAATGAGATACGACTGCCTCATAGTGGATGACGAAGAAGCTCTGGCTCAGTCTACCTGCGAGTACTTCTCCCTGTTTGGAGTCAGTGCCTTTTGGGCCGCTGATAGCGAAACCTGCCTGCAGTTTTTCAGGGAGCACACCGCCGGCCTGATTTTGCTGGACATCAATTTAGGCAGCTCCTCGGGTTTTGACCTCTGCAAGCAGCTCAGAGAAAAGACCGACATACCAATACTCTTCATCAGCGCACGGAGAAGCGACGATGACATGCTGCTGGCGCTTTCTATCGGTGGTGACGATTACATCCAAAAGCCCTATTCACTCTCCGTTTTGCTTGCCAAGGTCAAGGTTGTCTTGGGCCGTTACAGTGCCCAGCCAACGCCACCGCTCACCATTGATGGCATCACTCTTGACGAGCATGCGCACACGGTGTTTTTGAACGGTAAAAAAGTTGAGCTCAAGATGATGGAATTCAAGCTGCTCAGCTACCTCATGAAAAACCAAGGACGGGTCATAAGCAAAGACGAGCTATTCCGAAAGATCTGGGAAGATTCAATCACCGGTGACAACACGCTTAATGTGCATATACGCCGACTCCGTGAAAAACTGGAAAGCGACCCAAACAATCCAGAATATATACAAACAGTATGGGGAACCGGCTACCGGTTCAAAGGCGAACAATCCTCATGAAAATCAGGTATTACCTGCTTGCGCTTTTGGTTGTGGCGCTTTTGGGCATCGGCAGTGTGTTTTTATTGCCTGCGCCTGAGTACAAGCCAAACCTGACCCAGATAAATGATGTTGCTGCCTTGCTTGCAGAAAACATGGACCAGATAAAAAACGACAGGAGCTTATTGCCTGCCAGCAGCTATGACTACGCTGTCATCGATGCGGAAGGAAACCTCATTCAAGCAACAAGAGAAGGGCTCTCGGAGAGTGTCTATGCGGCGCTGAAGAATGGGGACATCATCGTAGACATAGTGCAAGATGGGCAGCTGGCCGGCAAGGTGATTTTTGCTCACGATGCAAAAGCCCAGTGGCAAGCCTACCGCACCAAGCTGCAGATTATGGTTGCCGTCATTTTAGTGGTCATGCTCGCTCTAGTTCTCGCGCTTCTTTACACGATGCACGCCCAGGTATTGCGCCCCTTTAGGAGCCTCAAGTCCTTTGCCGGAAGGATTGCAGCCGGTGAGCTGGATGCGCCCCTGAAAATGGAAAAGCGCAACCCCTTTGGCGCCTTTACCGAGAGCTTTGATCTTATGCGCGATGAGCTTAATAGGGCTCGGGCAAACGAGCAGGCCGCCGAGCGGTCAAAGCGAGAGCTGGTGGCCTCTCTCAGCCACGATATCCAAACCCCCGTTTCATCCATAAAGGCTGTAGCAGAAGTCATGGAGCTTACGGCTGAGCCCGGTGATGCGGAAAAACTCAAGACAATACAAGACAAGGCAACGCAGATCAACACCCTGGTCACCGAGCTCTTCCATACCACCCTTGAGGAATTGAACTCGTTGAGTGTGAAGCTGACGGGTGTTCCCAGTAACCACATTGCTGAGCTGGTTCACGCTTCAGATTATCTGGACAAGGTCAGGGCAGAGGCCTTTCCCGGATGCCTAGTGCAGGCCGACCCGGTTCGCCTATCCCAGGTGCTGGATAACATCATCATGAACTCTTACAAGTATGCAGATACCGCCATTTGGGTGAGCGCGGAATTGGACGATGGCGGCTTTACCCTCACGCTCCGAGACGAGGGGCCCGGCGTGGCTGAAGAAGAGCTGCCCCTTCTCTGCTCCAAGTATTTTCGCGGCAGCTCTGCCGAGGCAAAGGATGGATACGGCCTGGGGCTTTTCATAGCCCATCACCTTATTGAGCGCATGGGTGGCCGCCTGGAGTGCTTCAATGTAAGCTCCGGCTTTGCCGTGCGCATCTGGCTCGGGCTCGATGAATAAGGGCGCCAGGGGCCAGGGACCAGGGGCTAGAGGCCAGAGGCCAGGGTGGATATTCAACACTTCATCTGAGATAACATTTTGGGGAGCTTCAAAGATTTAAGGATTATTTAAGGTTCTAGAAAAGACCTGTTAAGAATCAAAATGCCAAAATTGTGCCATGCAGAAGATCCCTGGCTCTCACTCAGAGCGCCAATAGTCAAAGGAGTGTATAGCATGCACGCACATATCATAGAAACCAACAAGCTTTGCAAGACCTTCTCCTCTGGTGGTCTGCAGCAGCATGTACTGCGCAACCTTGACCTTGAAATCGTCGATAAAGAGTTCACGGTTATCATGGGAGCTTCGGGTGCGGGCAAGTCAACCCTGCTCTACGCGCTTTCGGGCATGGATACCCCCACGCTCGGTCAGATTAAGTTCAACGGCACCGAGATATCCACCAAAAGCAGCGACGAGCTGGCTCGATTCAGGCGCAGGAATTGCGGTTTTGTCTTTCAGCAGATTTTTCTCTGCGACAACATGAGCCTGCTTGACAACGTCATGGCGAGCGGCTTGCTCATAAGCAAAAACCGCAAGCAGCTTGCCGCCAAGGCCTACGGGCTTTTTGAGCAGGTGGGTCTCTCCAACCAGGACTACAAAAAGTTCCCCGCCCAGCTCTCGGGCGGCGAGGCACAGCGAGGTGCGGTGGTAAGAGCGCTCATCAACGACCCAGCGATACTCTTTGCCGACGAACCCACGGGCTCTCTCAACTCAGCCTCAGGCAAAATGGTTTTGGACCTGCTCACCGAGGCGAGTCAAAACGGCCAGACCATCGTCATGGTAACGCACGACATCACCTCTGCCCTACGCGGGAGTAGGGTCATCTATCTCAAAGACGGCGTCATCTGCGGTGAGTGCGCGCTCGGCACCTACGAGGGCGAAGACGAAGGGCGCAAGGCCAAGCTCCGCTCCTTCCTCACCGAGATGGGGTGGTAATAATGAAACAGCTCCTTACCATCATCACCGCAAACCTGAAAGGCGGCAAAGGTCAGGTGGCAAGCCTGCTGGGCTTTGCCCTGATCTCGGCACTCCTGTTGAACATTGGCCTTTTGCTCATGGTTGGTTTTGGCAACTTCTTTGATGAGCGGAGTGAGGCACTCAATGCCCCGCATCTGACGATAATTGAGCTGGAGCACCTCTATGCGGATTCGCAGATGCAGTATTTCAACGATTACCCCGGCGTCACGGATGCTGAGAAAGAATCAGCCCTCATGATCTATGCCAAAACGTCTTATGGCGATGGAAAAATGTCAGCATTCCTCATTTTACTCAATGAAAAAACGCAACGAGCTATGAATGACTTGACCATTTTAGAGGGCGCAAAACCAGTTGCCGCCAATGAGATCTGTCTCCCCTTTTTGTTCAAGGCTGGCGGCTACGAGCTGGGCAGCATCTTTGAGTTTACCGTAGGAAACAAAGACTTCAGTTATCGTGTGAGCGGCTTTACTGAAGAGATTATGTGGGGCTCCATCAACAACACGATCTTTCAGTTGTACCTGTCAAGTGCGGGATTTGCCGCCCTGCAAGAAGACATGCCCGAGGCCGCCGCCATGACAATCAGAGTCAGGCTGGATAATCCTGACAAGAGCGAAGCCCTGAGAATAAACAGCGTCAAAGAACTCTTCTTTGCCACCAGCGCCGAAGGGTACGACTACGGGCATTATTTTGCATTGGATTACAACGGTGTCAAGATGATTCGCACGATGATGTCTAATATCACTGCGATAATACTGGTGGTGTTTGCAGCACTGCTCATCTCGATAAGCCTGCTGGTGATTCGCTTTAGGATTCGCAACAGCATTGAGGAGAGCATGCATAACATCGGCGCGCTCAAGGCGGTGGGTTATACAGGCAAACAGCTACTCTGGGCACATGTGCTGCAATTCAGCATAATTGCCCTGGTGGGCATTGTGTTGGGCATTGGCTTATCCTACGCGTTGTTGCCTGTAGTCTCAGGCGTGCTTGAGCAACAAACGGCACTGCAATGGCAGCAGGGATTTGACCTGGGACTCTCAGCCCTTGCGTTTATCTCCATTCTGCTGGCAGTGGCAGTGGTCACCTGGCTTTCTGCCCGTAGGATTCAAAAGCTGCAGCCTCTTACCGCCCTCAGGCAGGGCCTCTCCACCCATAACTTTAAGCGAAATCATTTTTCACTGGATAGCTCGCGCGGTGCCCTCACCTGGCTGCTGGCTGTCAAAAGCGCCCTGCATGCCAAGGGGCAGATGGTCATGATTGCCCTGATTGTGACTATGGTGAGCTTTGCCGCCGCGGCGGGAGTTGCTGTCTATGACAACCTGGGAGTCAACTCCGGTCACTTTGCTCGCATTCTCTCCGGAGAGATGCCCGATGCCGCCGCCACGGCAAGGACCCCCGAGGAGGCTCAAGTGGTATATCGCGTGCTTGAGCAGGATGCCAAGGTACGCAAGGTCTTCTATAAGGAGGACGTCAGCGTGATGATAGGGGATCTCAGCGTTGTCAGTATTCTCGCCGAGGACTACCGGCAATTTGAAGGCGAGATGCTCTACGAGGGACAATACCCGCGCCACGCCAATGAGATTGCCATCGGTGGCTCCCTGGCTCGGTACTACAACTTGGAAATCGGAGACAGCGTTAAGGCCGTAAGGGGAAGCAGCTCCTCAGAGTATCTCATCACCGGATTTATCCAATTAGTGAATAACGGGGGCATTACCTGCGCCTTGACCATTGAAGGATACCGGCAGCTGCAAAGCGACTACAAGCCAAGCTCGGTATTTATCTATCTGGTAAACAGCGAGGAGACCGCGGCACTGCTTGCAGACCTTGAGAAAACCCACGGCAAAAGCCTGGAGAGCACGCTGAACATCAAGGAGCTGGCAGACGCACAGCTCAGCATGTATGGCAGCATCTTCTTTGCCGTGGCGGTGGTACTGGTAGCGGCAACGGCACTGGTCATTGTCTTGGTGCTCTTTCTCATGATGAAGACCGTAATTTTACGACAGCGGCGCTCGTTGGGTATCCAGAAGGCCTTGGGCTTTACCAGCTTTCAGCTGATGAACCAACTAGCACTCTATTTCTTTCCGGTAATTGTGTTGGGCATTACCCTCGGAGGCATCCTTGGGGCTCTCAGTTTTAATCCCATCTTTGTGGCGCTCACGCAGAACATGGGCATCATGAGCGCATCCATGCCGGCTCCCATAGGGCCAACCATTGCCACCTGTGTTGGGCTGGCGGTACTAGCCTATGTGGTTGCCATGCTCATCGCCCTACGCATCCGCAAGATCTCTGCCTACGCTCTGGTTACGGAATAAGCACATTTGAACCTGACAGAGGGACGTATAAGAGCTGAGAGCACAAAGGGACCGTCCCTTTGTGCTCTCAGCTTTGTACCTCGCGGCATAGAACCGTGAGTTCGTGTGACAAATGCAGCGAAATGTACGGAAATATCCCCAAATACAACTATAAACCTATAAAAACAGGCAATAATAAGGAGAAAACCGTACATTTCGCTGCATTTGTCACACGAACTCACGCTTCTATGCCGCGAGATGATTGTTGGGCGGATGGAGGACCGTCCCTCTGTGCTCCGGAAATCTCCGCAACTACTCCTTTGATATACTCATGATTCTCCTGGTTGTCTGCAACGTAGACATCGCCAGTTGCTCCCAGCCCAAAACTGGGAAGGTTCGCAGCAACGTTAGAACTAAACAAAAAAAACACTCCCACAAAAGAGCAGATAAGATAGATGATGGGTTCATGCATCAAGAGCGGGGAGCTGTAGCGTTTCTTTTTGGTGGGAGTGGGGCTTGCTTCAGGGCTGTTGCCGTATTTTGCCTGGCAGGAGCTTGGCTTGCGCCTTCTTGTGAAGAGTGTGTAGAGCCCCATAAACAGCAGGTATCCCAGAACGGTGCCCAGTGTGTTCATAAGAAGATCGTCAACCGTTGAGCCGCGACGATTGAGAAGTTGGCTTAACTCAATGGCAAGTGAAAAAGAAAGTCCTATGAGAGCTACCTTCTTAACTGAGCGAAGCCTGGGCCAAATGAGCGCGAGTAAAAAGCCAAGCGGAATTGTCATGTAGATGTTGAGAAGATAGGGAGCAGTGCCAACTATGGTGCCGTCATAGGTGCCAAAGGGAATGAGATGCACCTCGCTCATGCGGATGAGGGTTTCATATCTGCCAATATCCCAGACGGTGCCTACCCCGGTAACTAGATACACAAGCAGCAGGTAAAACAGAAGCACGTACACCCCTGCAAAGTGCTTGGCGGTTAGAGGCTTCTCCTCGCGATGGTTTGCTTTTCGTAGAAACACAAGCTGAAATACAACACAGAGGATTGTTGCGCAGGCAAACAAATACAGCGTTAGAGGAATTGAGCTAGACAGCAAATCAAATATCCACCTGAAGATCATTTCAAGAAACTCCATAGGTAAAAGCCACTAAGGGGTCTGATTAATACAGCAGCTACACTTGGTTTGAGTGGGCGCTGATCAATTGCCCACTCAGCTGCTTAGTATATTTATTATGCCAACGCAGTTTATTAAGGATTCATTAAGATAACTCTACCCATTTCCTTAACAAAACATATAAGAGGGCATTTGAGCGGGACAAAAGGGGACGGTTCATGTGTCCTGCTGGTGTCCCAGGACACCAGCAGGACACATGAACCGTCCCCTTTTGTCCCGGTGAGTCGCTGCCTACGCTCTGTTTACAGAATATTCACATTTTTGCTTTGGGAGATATGCTGTTTAGGCGATTACTGGGGTAAAATCAATATACGTACCAAAAAAGAGATTAGAGAAGCGCTATGGGCAGTGAAGAACATAATGACTTTGATGAGATTCAGGCAAAACCAGAAGAATCTAACTTATCAACGCCGCTGGAACCAACGGCACCTTTAGAGTCGGATCAACCACCCCCACCTTCAGCGCCGACAACCTCACCGGTTTCGCCGCCATCAAAGGCGGAGTCTGCGCCGGCAACCTCACCGCTTGCGCCTCCAGCCCCGGCAGCCCCGCCGATTATTCCTCCAGCAGCGACACCCTCACCGGTTGCACCTCCAGTGCCGATAACCCCACCTGTTGCTCCTCCACCTACAGCTCCGGTTATTTCAGTAACACCTCCGCCTCCGGCAGCAGCTGTGCCGGTCACGCCTCCAGCTCCATCGACTCCTCCCGCGCAGAAGCCAACTATCGGCTCTGCAGCTGGGTTCCAACCACAGCAACCGGCAAGCATTGGGTCAGCTGCGGGATTTGCTCCTTCCCCGGCACCCCCTGCGGCAACAACACCTCCTGCGCCTCCTGCACCAACGGCACCTCTTGCACCAGCGGCACCTGCAGGCTATGCTCAGCCGCAGGGTCAGTACGTCGCTGCGCAGAGAGGGCAGTACTATCCACCTCAGCAGACATCACCTTACGGCCAACCTTACAACCAGACATACGGCCAGCCACAGAGCCAGCCTTACACTCAACCTTACGGCCAGCCACAGAGCCAGCCTTACGGCCAAACCTACGGCCAACCTTACGGCCAAACCTACGGCCAAACCTACGGCCAATCTTACGGCCAAACCTACGGCCAAACCTACGGCCAGCCTTACGGCCAACAACCTGGGTACCAAATGCCCACGTTTACTCCTCATGCCCCGCCCGCAAAGAAAAGAAAAGCCTGGCCGTTTGTGCTGGGTGGCATGGCAGTCTTGTTTATCCTGTTTTTGGCTATGGCCGTTGCCTTGGTAATGTGCAGTTCTGATGACCCCGTATACAATACAAACAGCAGCTGGGAAGCCCTCGTTTATACCGACCACAGCGCAACTTTGGCCGAGCGTTACGACCCCAACGATACCTGGGCAATCTACTGGTATCTCTGCGGCAGTGACCTTGAAACAGACGCTGGCCTTGCCACAATGGATCTTCAAGAGATGATGAAGGTAAAACTGCCAGAAAATGTTGTGGTCATCATAGAAGCGGGAGGCTCAAGAGTCTGGCATAACGGATTTGATCCAAATTCCAACGGCCGTTACATTTATGACAGCAACGGCTTGAGGCTCTTGGAGGACAACCCCCGCGCCAACATGGGCGATAAAAAAACCCTCATCTCCTTCTTGGAGTTCTGCACCACTAAATACCCTGCCGACCACCAGGTTGTGATTTTCTGGAATCACGGCGGCGGCAGCATCCCGGGTGTCATCTTTGATGAGCAGTATGGCTTTGATGCCCTGAGTCTCATGGACATCAGGGAGGCCTTTAGCGCAGTAAGCACCCCTTCAACGGTAAACCCGCCTTTTGAGTTGATTGGATTTGACGCCTGCCTCATGGCTACCATTGAAACGGCTGAGACCCTGAAGGGATTTGCCAAATGGATGGTGGCTTCGGCAGAGATGGAGCCTGGAATCGGTTGGGACTACACGGGATTCCTTCAGGCTTTGGCAAATGACACCGGCATAGGTGGCGCCATGCTCGGCAAGGAGATATGCGACTCCTTCTACAGCGCGTGTGTTGCAATTCGTCAGGCAAATGAGGCAACACTCTCGGTAATAAACCTGCAGAAGATTGATCCTCTGTTGGATGCCTACCACAACATTGGGGCAGAGTCGTTGCTCTTTGCCTGTCAGAATGCCTCCTACGTCAGTGACTTTGGGCGCGCGGCAGTCAAGGCTCAAGATTATGGATTCAACAACTCTTGGGATGGTTACACCAATATGGTTGACCTGGGCGATCTGGTCCATCAGCTGGGCAGCAATCTGCTTCCTGAATATGGAGCAGAGTTGCTCAATGCCTTGGATGCATGCGTGGTGTACCAGGTATACGGCCCCTTCCGCGACAGGTCCTCCGGGCTTGCCTGCTTCTACAACTACAGCGGCAGCGTTGATGCCTTCAGAGGCTTTTCTGAGCTTCAGGCAGATAGCCCCTTCCGCTGGCTTTACTACTACGAGCTTGCCGGTACGCTCAATGACGAGGGCATCCTCTTTGTGCAAAACCTGGCCTTTATCTACGCGCCGGACAGAACTATCGTTCCGGGCGAGGTTGAAAGTGCCGAGGAGTTTGACCTCGATGACTGCCAGGTAAGAGGCGCTGATGATGGTTCTGTTGTCATGAATCTAGGCTCTGAGGCTGCCAGCAGGCTTACCGGTGTCTACAGTTTTCTGGCTTATTACGACGAGGATACCGGCATAATCATCCTGCTTGGCAGGGATAACGACATCGTCAACGACTGGGAAAACGGAATCTTCAAAAATCATTTCCGCGGCGTATGGGGCTGCATTGACAACACCCTTGTCTTTATGGAGCTCACCGACGAAGCCGATGATTACCAGCTTTACTCCATACCCGTGCTTCTTAACGGCGAAGAATACTCAATATCCGTCAGTTACACCTATGCAACCAAGGAGTACGAAATCTTAGGTGCCCGCCGTGGAATCGACGACAATGGTATGGCGGACAGAAATCTTATTCAGCTCCAGCCGGGAGACGTCGTTGAGCCCTTACACTATGTAATCTATGACACGGCGGACGCGGAGTTTGAGCAAAAGGCACTTGAGAAATTCATAGTTACAGAAAACACCCGGTTTACCGAGGAAGATCTGGGCGACGGCATATTCTTCATCCTTTTTGAGATGATTGACGTGCTGGGCAACGAATACCTGTCAGAAGCAGCAGCCTTTATCGTGAAGGATGGAGACATCTCTATCTTCACCCATGAAGACGCTTGATTTAGGTATGGCTATCGATCTTTCCAGTCTCAACTCTCAGCAATACGAGGCCGCCACAACAACCGAGGGGCCTTTGTTGCTTTTGGCTGGCGCCGGCACCGGTAAAACGCGCGCGCTTACGTATCGCATTGCCCATATGGTTGAGAATCTGGACGTTGCTCCCTGGCAGATACTGGCCATCACTTTTACCAATAAGGCCGCGGCTGAGATGCGCGAGCGCCTGGCCGACCTCCTGGGAACCACCAGGGGCATGTGGATACTCACTTTTCATGCTCTCTGCGTGCGCATTTTGAGGAATCACGGCGAGCTTTTGGGCTTTAGCCCTGGCTTCACCATTTACGATGACGACGATTCCAAGCGCTTGGTCAAGGAGATATTGACCAATCTAGACGTCAACACCTCTACCTATCCCTTGAATACTTTGCGTGGAAACATCTCTCGGGCAAAGAATGAGCTCATCAATGCCGAGGAGTATGCCGCCAGCGCAAAAAGGCCCGTTGAGAAGGTCACTGCCCGCGTTTATTGCGAGCTGGAGCGGCGTTTGCTCCAGGCAGATGCCGTGGATTTTGATGACTTGCTCTTGCATGCCTGGCGCATTCTCAAGGACTACGCCGAGGTGCTTGAGGGCTATCAGGAGCGCTTTCTTTATATCTCAATAGACGAGTACCAAGACACCAACCACGCCCAGTACAGCATAGCCAACCTCTTAGCCGCCAAACACCAAAACATCATGGTGGTGGGCGATGACGATCAGTCCATCTACTCATGGCGCGGCGCCGACATCCGCAATATCCTCGAGTTTGAAAAGGACTACCCGGGCGCCAAGGTCTTGCGCCTTGAGCAAAATTACCGCTCAACCTCTTTGATTCTCGAGGCAGCCAACAATGTTATAGCCAATAACAAGGACCGAAAGGCCAAGCACCTCTTCACCAAAGGTGAACAGGGCGAGCGCATCTGTCTCTATCTTGCTAATAACGAGCGCGACGAAGGGCGCTGGATTGCCGGGGAGATTGAGCGCTTGCACCGCTCCGGTCACTCCTACAACGACTTTGCGCTTTTTTATCGTACTAACGCCCAGAGCCGTACGCTTGAGGATATGTTGCTGCGCGCCGGTGTGCCGTATCGCATTTACGGAGGCACGCGCTTTTTTGACCGTGAGGAAATCCGTGACATCATGGCCTACCTCAAGCTCATCGTTAATCCGCTTGATGACATTGCTGCCAAGCGAATCATCAACAAGCCGCGGCGGGGGATAGGCAGCACCACCGTCACCCGCATTGAGCAGCTGGCGGCTGACGAGCAATGCAGCTTCATGGACGCCGCCGAGCTTGCGCTGGCTGATGAGGCGCTGCCCAAGGCGGCGCTTCGCAGCGTAGGGGAGTTTGTGCAGCTCATCAAGGACCTGCGCCTCTTAATGGGTGACCTGCGCAGCATCGTGGAGATTGTTGCAGAAAAGAGCGGTCTCATGGACTATCTGGCCTCTTTGCCCTACGAAGAGGCAATCACACGCAAGGAGAATGTACAGGAGTTCTTTGGCGTAGCTGCCGAGTTTTCGCAGCAGCATCTGGAACAGGGGGACGGGGTTGGTGCTCTGGAACAGGGGGACGGGGTTGGTGTTCCAATTCCTGCGGAATTGGAACACCAACCCCGTCCCCCTGTTCCAGAGCACCAACCCCGTCCCCCTGTTCCACGTCCCCTTGTTCCAGAAACTTCTGCCTCAACAGCGCTTATTGCTTTTATGGAGTGGCTTGCTCTCAGGAGTGACCTTGATACTATGGTGGAGGGCGAGGACTACATTAAGCTGATGACCGTGCACACGGCAAAAGGACTGGAATTTAAAATTGTCTTTATCGCCGGCATGGAAGAGGGCATCTTCCCCCACATGATGAGCATAACGGGTGGCCGCGGTGTTGAAGAGGAGCGGCGCCTGGCTTACGTGGCTATTACCCGCGCGCGCCAACTGCTGTATCTCACCAGCGCGCAGCAACGCTCGCTTTTTGGGTCGTTTTCTGCCAATCCGCTCTCGCGCTTTACCACGGAAATCCCTGCTCAGCTGCAGAGGCGCATTGGTCTGGGCTCGCAAGGCATTCAAGGCGTTGGCTGGGAAAAGCGCGGCAGCAGGGGCGGCGTTTTTGGTGCTGGTGAGACAAAAGGGGACGGTTCATGTGTCCTGGTGTTGTCCCAGGACAACACCAGGACACATGAACCGTCCCCTTCTGTCTCACCCAACCCCGTCCCTCCTGTACCACCGGTACCCAACAAAGACCAGACCTTTGAGGTGAACGATGCAGTTGAGCACAAGGTCTTTGGGCGCGGAACAGTCATTTCTGTTGATGAGGGCACTATTGAGGTACAATTTGATAAGAATAATAAGACGCGCAAATTGCTTGTTGAATTTGCTCCCCTGGCCAAGATTAAAACGTAACCCAAGAAGGGCAAACCCTCAAAATGCAGTACCTTACAACCGCAAGAGATCCTAAACAAATACGGCGCGATGTCAGAGGAGTAGTTCTTTGCGTGGTGGCGTTTATCCTCACCCTGCAAATAGTTGCAGTGCTTGTGGTAATGGCTGTTGCTTTTTTTGAGAACGCAGGCAGCATAGCGCAGTTCGCAGAGAGCAACAGCAACCTAGCTGGCGAGATGCAGCAAGATCAATTTCTCGTATTCTTTGACAAGGCTATGGACGAGTACATTGGCCTGGGCATGATAATCGGCATGATTTGCGGCCTCTGCTGGTTCTTCTTGATTCGCGGCAAGCGTTTTGTCACCTCTGATATTCCCCGGGTCAACAGCAAGGCCAACTTTGGCATTCTCTTTATCTTGCTCGTTGGAATCTTTGCTATTCAGGCCTTAATGATCTTACTGTATGCTGTTTTTGAGCCCCTTTTCAATCAGGGTGGTGGCTCGCTTACCGATACCCTTGAGGAGGCTACCACCAGTTTGGCCATCACGTTTTGGGGAGCGCTTTATATCGCCGTCATTGGCCCTATCTGCGAGGAGTTGGTGTTCAGGGGCGCGGTTATGCGCAAGCTCGAGCGCTATGGCTCCAATTTTGCCATTATTGTCTCCTCTTTGCTTTTTGCTCTCTATCACATGATTTTGTTTCAGGCGGTGTTTGCCTTTTTCATCGGCATCATTTTTGCGTACGCTGCGGGCAGGTTCTCGCTCAAGTGGGCCATTCTCCTGCATATGATTAATAACGGCTTGGCAGTTCTTTCCACCTATGCAAACAGCGATGTGTTCTCTGGGATCCTGCTTTTAATCTATGGCCTGTCTTTGCTTGCAACAATCGTTGTCATTCTCGTGCGTTTGGACCTTTTTGCGGCGCAGAAAATCGCGGGATCTCCCAGCGAGCCCAGGGTCTACCCACGCGCCTTTGCCAGCCCCTGGCTCATTGGCTACCTTATCTTGACCGGTATTCTTTCCGTCCACGTTATTTTTGCCTGACCTATGCTTATCTGTAATGCCAGCGCTATTACCAAGTCCTTTGGCTCGCGTGTTTTGTTTTCGGAGGCAACGTTTGCCGTTAAGTCATCCGACCGCATAGCGTTGGTTGGCGCCAATGGCTCGGGTAAAACCACGCTGCTCAATATGATTGCTCAAAGAGAGTCGCAAGATAGCGGCACGCTCACCCTCGCAAAGGGCGTGAACACCGGTTATCTGGAGCAGGAAGTTTTTGGCATTTTGAGCGAGGCAAGCGTTTTAGCAAGCGTGCTTGAAGCCAAGCAGGATGTTTTAGACATGCGCGAGAGGCTTACTGTTTTAGAAGCCAAGCTGGGAGAAGATAACAACTTTAACAGCGCTGGTGAAGCAACAGACCTTGAGCATGAGCAATTGCTCAAAGAGTATGGCCGCCTCTCGGATCTTTTTGAAAACTCCGGTGGCTGGAACTTGGAATCCGATGCCATGACGGTGCTTACCGGGCTTGGGTTTAAAATGTCCGATGCTAATCGTCAGGTAAAAGAGTTTAGCGGCGGTTGGCAGATGCGCATTGCGCTTGCACGCCTGCTTTTTGCGCGCCCTGATCTGTTGCTGCTTGATGAGCCCACCAACCACCTTGATCTGGAGAGCGTGCGCTGGCTTGAGGCCTTTTTACGCAGCTACGAGGGAGCCGTTGTGGTGGTAAGCCACGACCGCGCCTTTATGGACGGCATGGTGAGCCGCATTTGGAACATTGAGCACGAGCAGATTCATGTGTACGCAGGCGACTACACCGACTTTGAAAAGGCAAGAGAAAGGGAGCTTGAGGCCAGGCAAGCTGCCTATGAGCGCCAAAAGGTGGAGATTGCTCAAATTGAGCTGTTTATTAACCGCTTTAGATACAAGGCTTCTAAGGCGCGGCAGGTGCAAGAAAGAGTCAAGAAGCTTGAGAAGCTTGAACGCATCAAGCCGGTGGAGGTAAAGAGCAAAATCAAGTTTCGCTTTAAACAACCGCCGCGCACCGGCGACCAGGTTATAGAGCTCAGAGACATTGCCAAGTCTTACGGCAGCACCTGCGTGTACGGCGGCGAGCATCCGCTGCTCAACCTCAAGCTCTACCGCGGTGACCGTGTGGCGCTGGTAGGGCCAAACGGCGCCGGCAAGTCCACCATGCTTAAGATTTTGGCTGGCGTTTTGCCTTTTGAAAGCGGCGAGCGCTTGCTCGGCTCCAAGGTTGAGTCAAGTTATTATGCGCAACATCAGGTGGAGCAGCTCAAACCCGGCGCCACGGTTTTTGAGGAGCTGGAAGGGGTGACCCCCGGCTGGACTATCAGCGAGGTGCGCGGCCTGTTGGGCGCATTTCTCTTTACCGGCGACGATGTCATGAAAAAGGTGAGAGTGCTCTCTGGTGGAGAAAAGAGCCGGCTCGCGCTGGCTAAGATGCTGGTGAGCCCTGCCCCGCTACTTTGCATGGACGAGCCCACCAATCACCTCGACATTCCCTCAAACGATGTTCTTGAGGCGGCGCTGCTAGCCTTTACCGGCACGCTGGTGCTGATTACCCACGACAGGCATCTCATCCGCAAGGTGGCCAACCGCATCATCGAAGTTGACGCAGGCCGCGTACGCGAATTCGTGGGCAACTACGATTATTACCTACGCAAAAAAGACGAAGAAACCGGAGACCAAGCCTTTTTTATGGACGGCTCTCAAATTGCTGTTCCTGTAGATAAACCTCCGCGCGCTAAAAAGCACGCGCACAGCGATAAAGTAAGCACTGTTGGTACAAGAGGGACGGGGTTTGGTGTACCTGTTTCCTTGGAAACTGGTACACCAAACCCCGTCCCTCTTGTACCAACGGCTGGCAGTCGAAAAACCAAGGAGCAAAAGCGCCTTGAGGCAGAAGCGCGCACCCGCACCTATCGCATGTTCAAAGAAGACCGTGAGCGACTTGAGGTGCTGGAGCCCGAGCTAGAGCAGGCGCAAGAAGAATACGACCGCATCGTAGAAGCTATGGCAGACGAGGCGCTTTATAATGACAAGGAAGGCTTTGCAGCCTTGATGGACAGGTATAATGAACTCAAGCGGCTTATCCCCAAGCTCGAAGAGGAGTGGCTGGATATCACCGCCCGCATAGAAGACGAACTGAACGGATAAATTACACAATGGCACCCACGATATTTGGCTATTCGGCCTTGCCCTTCATTATGTTGCTCTGCTTTGTGCCCGCCATCGTAGTACACGAGGTGGCGCACGGCTTTGTGGCCTGGAAGCTGGGAGACCCCACAGCCAAAGACAGGGGGAGGCTCTCGCTCAACCCCATCAGGCACATTGACCCCTTTGGAACGGTGATACTCCCCATAGCCTTAGCGATATATGGCGGACCGGTTTTTGGTTATGCCAAGCCGGTGCCCTATAATCCCACCTACTTCAAAGACATCAGAAAAGGCGAGCTGTTAACCGGCATGGCCGGCCCTGCGTCAAATCTCATTATGAGCATCATTGGCGCTCTCATTACCAATGTGCTGCTCTTAGTTGGAACCTTTTCCGCTGAGGTGACCATGTGGATATTCTATGGGGGCTACTACTTTGTGTTCATTAACCTCGTTTTGATGTTCTTCAACCTCCTGCCCATTCCGCCCTTGGACGGCTCAAGCATCATTGCCATATTTCTCTCGGACAGCGCTTTGCGAAAATACTACAATGTCCAGCGCTATGCCTTGCCGATACTGCTGCTTTTGCTCTTTGTGATTCCGTGGGCTTCCAGCTCGCTTTTTGGCGTGCAATTCAACCCCATCGGCATCTATATCAGTGCCACCGCAGGTAATTTAACCGAGCTATTCTTTAGCCCAATACTCGGAGGATGAGGAGAGAGTTAAGAGTTAAGAGTTAAGAGAGAAGAGTTAAGAGAGAAGAGTGATCCTTTTCATCTTGAGCGAAGCGTAGTGTAGTTGAAGGATTTAGTGTAAAACAATCAAGTAAGAAAGCAGGAACAGAGACCGAATGACTAAAAAAGTACTCCTCACCGGTGACCGCCCCTCGGGGCAACTGCACCTTGGTCACTACGTTGGCTCGCTCAAGAACCGCTTGGCGTTGCAAAACAGCGGCGACTATACCTGCTACGTACTCATCGCAGACGTGCAGGCGCTCACTGATAACTTTGCCACACCGCAAAAGGTCAGGGAGTCAGTCTACGAGGTAGCCCTCGACTACCTGGCCGTGGGCCTCGACCCCGCGCTCACCACCATTGCCATTCAATCCCAGATCCCGGCTATAGCCGAGCTGACTATCTTTTACCTCAACCTGGTATCGCTTGCGCGCGTGGAGCGCAACCCCACCGTCAAGGCAGAACTCACCACCAAGAACTTTGGCGCCGGCGTGCCCTGTGGTTTTGTAATTTACCCCGTGAGCCAAGCCGCCGACATCACCTTCTGCAAAGCACACGTGGTGCCGGTAGGCGTGGACCAACTCCCCATGCTTGAGCAAACGCGCGAGATTGTGCGGAGCTTCAACAGCTACTACGGCGAGGTGTTGGTAGAGCCCGAGGCCATGCTGGCAGAAGACGAGCAAAGCCGCCGCCTGCCCGGCACCGACGGAAACGACAACAAGATGAGCAAGAGCCTTGGCAACGCCATTTATCTGGCGGACTCCGCCGAGGTGCTCTGGGAGAAGGTCAGAAGCATGTACACCGACCCTCAGCATCTGCGCGTTGAGGATCCGGGGCATATAGAAGGAAACACCGTGTTTACCTATCTGGACGTTTTTGACCCCGATAAAGCAGAGGTTGCTCGCTTAAAGGAGCACTACCAACGCGGAGGACTCGGAGACATCAAGGTTAAGAAGTACCTCTTTGAGGTGCTAGAAGCTGAGCTGGCCCCCATTCGCCAGCGCCGCGAGGAGTACATGCAAGACCTTGGATACGTACGTCAAGTTTTAGAAGAAGGCACAAGAAAGGCCAACGAAGTAGCCGCTGAAACACTCAACGCAGTAAAAACCGCCATGCACATCAACTACTTTGAGAGTTAAGAGTGGTACAGGAGGGACGGGGTTTGGTGAGTGGTACAGGAGGGACGGGGTTAGTGTACCACTTTGGCTCTTGAGCCAAAGTGGTACACTAACCCCGTCCCTCCTGTACCACCTCCTGTACCACTCACCAAACCCCGTCCCTCCTGTACCACTCACCAAACCCCGTCCCTCCTGTACCACTCCCAGTAAGAAACGAGAGGCATGTCATACAACGTAAAAACAGCTGATTTTGAGGGCCCCTTTCAGTTGCTGTTGCACCTGGTGAGCCAGCGCAAGGTTGACATCGGCAACATCTCCATTACCGATGTAGCCAGTCAGTACCTGGAGTACCTGGGCGACATGCAAAATCTCGACATGGACGTAGCCTCAGACTTTATTGAGGTTGCTGCCAGTCTTCTGTCAATAAAGGCGGGTTCGCTCCTACCCAATGTCTCTGACTTTGAGCTTGATACCGAGGAATTTGAAGACATCGAACCGGAGCAGGCACGCGAGATACTGATTTCTCGCCTCATCGCCTATAAGCAGTTTCGCAATGCTGCTGCCGCGCTCTCTTCTCGCAGAGAAAGCGAGGGAAGGATGCACGCCAGGCATGCCGGTCTGGAAACCCCCTTCCTCTCGATAATGCCCGACTACCTCGACGGCGTTAACCTTGAAAACCTGGCTCTGATGTGTGCCAGTTTGGCTGCCCGCAGAGAAGAGTTCTTGATGGAGGCCCGGCACATCGCCGCGCGCCCCATACCGGTTGAATCTCGGCTGGAGGAGATAAGTTTTATGCTGTCACGCAAAGGCACACTGACCTTTAGTGAGCTCTTGGTTGACCGCCGCGACAGCACCATGATAATCGTGAGCTTTCTGGCGATGCTCGAGCTTTTTCACCGCGGCATGGTTGAAATAGAACAGCACGATATGGACTCAACCATCACTTTGACCTGGATTGACGAGGCCCACTGGGCACCAGCACCACTTGACCCAGAAAACGAAGCAGACCCAATAGACGAGTACCTGGAAAAACTGGAGAAATAATGGCTCAAGAAAACCTATACGCGCAACTCGAAGCACTGTTATTTGTATCCGACGAACCAGTGAGCGCAGCCGAGCTTGCCAAAATAGTAGAAGCTCGCCCCTCAGAAGTGGACAGCGCCCTGGCATTTTTGGCTCATCGCTTTGCCGACGAGGAGCGCGGAATACAGCTGCGTGAGGTAGCCGGAGGTTGGCGCCTCTATTCACATCCAGCCTATCACGAGGTTATCGAGCGCTATATTGCTTCTTGGGATACCCGCACGCTCTCGCAGGCTGCCCTGGAGACGCTCGCGATTATCGCTTACCACCAGCCGGTGACCCGCTCAGAGATCAACACCATTCGCGGCGTTGGCTCCGAGGGCGTTGTCTCCCTGCTGGTTGACAAGGGCTTGGTGCGCGAGACCGGCAGATCTTCCTCGCCGGGCAACGCCATCATCTACGGCACGAGCCGCACCTTCTTGGAGCGCTTTGGCCTGAAAAGCCTGAACGACCTGCCTCCCCTTGAGCAATTTGCCCCGGATGAGCACACCAAGCAGGTTATCCGCGACAGGCTCTCTGCCGCCTCGGGCACTATGGCATCCTTGGAGATGGAGCCCACCCCCGAGCAAATGCAGCAAATAGCCGAAGGCTACGAAGACTACGATGACGACGATGACGACTACATCGAAGAACTCGAGCAGTGACATGAGTCATGGGGACGGGGAAAGTGACTCTTTTATGCAGAAAAAGAGTCACTTTCCCCGTCCCCGTGACTCATTTTCATACCCAATGCGCCTCCAAAAGTTTCTCGCGCGCGGCGGAGTTGCTTCCAGGCGCGGCTCAGAAGATTTGATGACCGCCGGCAGCGTCACCGTCAATGGGGTGGTAGTCACCGAGCTCGGCAGCAAAGTTGATCCCGCAACCGACGAGGTGTGCGTTGACGGCAAGCCGGTTTTCCTCACCGATGAGTGGGACTACCTCATGATGCACAAGCCAGCCGGCTACCTCACCACCATGCTCGATCCTCACGGCCGCCCCACAGTTAAAGACCTGCTGCCGAAGGAGCGCGCCGCCGGCTTGTTCCCCGTAGGCAGGCTGGACTCTGACACCACCGGACTCTTACTCTTCATGACCGACGGTGAATTAGCGCATCGCCTGCTGCACCCCAAGAACCACGTTAGCAAGCGTTATCTGGCCACCGTAGACGGAGTGTTCACTGAGGAAAATGCTGCAGAGCTACGCGCAGGAGTCCTGCTCAACGACGGCATGACCAAGGCAGCCGAAGTAGAGATACTAAGCGAAGCGCAAGACACCAAGCTTAACGATACGCACCTCAAGCAGTTCAAAAAACTCAACACCAACGAACGCATACAGCTGGCAGCAGGGGAGCTACCGGTAGTAACAACTGATGTACTGATAACCATCTCCGAAGGCCGAAAACGCCAGGTCAAGCGCATGTTTGCCCACGTAGGCCGCCCCGTACTAAGCCTCCACCGCGAAGCCTTCGGCCCCCTAGAGCTCGGCGACCTCCAACCCAGCGAATCCCGCAAGCTCACCGAAAAAGAGATTAACAGCCTTAAAACTTCCATGTAGAACCGGCAGCTTGTATAGCCAAGACTCAAAAAGGCTCAAAACCATTGCGTATACGCAATACCGTGTTATACTATTCTCATGATGATTACAGCTGCAGACATAGTCTATGAAATAAGAAAAACACGCCTGCTCTCGATGAACACGCTCGCAGAGCTTGCCGGCGTACCTCCTTCAACTATTAGTCGAATAGAGGCAGGAAAGCTTGAGCCGACATTTTTGATGCTCATGCGAATCCTGCAAGCAGCTGGCTTTACTTTCGACAATCAGCTCAAGGAAAGCGGGTCTGACCAACCCTTCGACTCCTATATCAGGCGATTAAAAAAAAGCAACCTAGATATTCAAAAAGAACCGGCAAAGAATCTACTTGCCGTAGCGTCATCCGCTCCCATAGCCAAACGTAACGGAGTCACCAGATACGAGCTTGGCTACAGTTTACGCGATGTAGTGCTTGAACTGGAAAGACAAGGACAGAGCCCGGTTGTCTCCTCATTAGAATCTTGGGCAGGAAGCATCGACTCAGTTTATTCCTTCACGCCAATTGTCTATGTTGACAATCCGAGCATAATCAAGAACCTCAAGCCAGCCAACAGTCAATCAAGTCAGATTCTGTTCTTACTACCGCTCACAAAGAATGCACAAAAGAATATGAGGGCTGTCAGAGGCTTTAATATGACTAGCAGAGCATGGGGGATGCTTGATGCTTTGGCATCGCCCGGCAGACAACCTGATGCCGCGCTTGAAACGCTTAGGGATTATTCAAGGAGCGTTGCATAAAGATGAGGATTGACGAAGATAGCATCGCCAATGCCAGATACGGGGCTGCTCAATCACGTAGGCTGCTGGTAGGTGGCTTGCCGATTATCAAGAAGCAATAGAACCTTGGCTGAGAACCTGACAGGTTTTAGCTTGCACGCGAACATTTGTTTGCTATAATGGCTGTATGCAGGAAGAATTCAGGATACTTGGTGTTGATCCCGGGTTGGCTAACTCAGGCTGGGGGATTATCGCTGTGCAGGGGAGTAAGCTCAGGCCGCTTGCTTATGGTTCGATTTCTACTGACTCAAAAGAGGAGCTGCCGCTGCGTTTAGCCAGGATTTATGATGAGTTTGCAGCGGTTATTCTCAAGTATGTACCTGCCGAGCTGAGCATTGAGACTATCTACCATAAGGGCAATCCCAAGAGTTCGCTTTCAACGGCTCAGGCGCGCGGAGTGGCTCTGGTGGCTGCGGCACGCAGTTCGCTGGTGGTAAACGAGTACGCCCCTTCTGCGATAAAGCAGGCGGTGGTTGGCACAGGGTCAGCCACCAAACAGCAGGTGCAGTTCATGGTGCGGAGCCTGCTAGAGCTCAATCACACCCCCGAGCCCAATCACGCAGCCGACGCCTTGGCTGCCGCCATCTGTCACGCACACCTTCGCAGGTATAATGGTTTGGTACAGGAGGGACGGGGCTTGGTGAGTGGTACAGAGGGACGGGGTTAGTGTACCACTTTGGCTCTTGAGCCAAAGTGGTACACTAACCCCGTCCCTCTGTACCACTCACCAAGCCCCGTCCCTCCTGTACCACACAAGGAAGGAAAAACATGATTGCATCACTCGTTGGAGTAGTTGAGCACAAGGATAGCTCGGGCGTTGTTATCAATGTGAGCGGCGTGGGCTTTCACTGCTTGATGAGCACCAACTCGCTTTTGTCGCTCGGTACCGTAGGCAGCGTGGTGCGCGTTGAGACCCTGCTTCTCATGAAAAACGAGACGCTCTCGCTTTACGGCTTTGCTACCGTTGAAGAGCGGGCGCTTTTTGAGAGCCTCACCTCAGTTTCTGGCGTAGGCGCAAAGTTTGCGCTGGCGATTCTCTCTGCCTATGCTCCGGCGGAACTCACCAAGATTATTCAATCGAGTGATGACACGCGGCTTACCACGGTCTCGGGCATCGGCAAAAAAACCGCGCAGCGCATCATTCTTGAGCTGCAGGGCAGCCTGGACGCACTGGTAGGTTTCCGGGGCACACAAGCTCCCGCAGAGGGTAGTGCAGAGGCAGAAGTGGTGCTGGCGCTGGAGGCTATGGGCTTCTCGCGCTCGGAGATTGCCCTGGTGCTCTCGAGCAACGATGATGAGACTGTAGAAGGCAAAGAAAGTGACCCCTCAGAACTTATCCGCAAAGCTTTGAAGAAGTTAGGATAAGCGCATGGTTAATTGGGAAGCCGACAACTTAGACGAAAACAGAGCAAACTGGGAAGCTGACAACTCAGACGATGACTTTGCCCAGGGCAGTGTGGTGCGCGACCTTTCGGCCACCGCCGCAGACGACGATACCGGCCTTGACCGCTCACTGCGCCCGCAGTATCTCAAGGACTATTTGGGGCAGGGCAGGGTCAAGGAAAACCTTGCAGTATTGATTGAGGCGGCAAGGGCGCGCGGCGAGTCACTGGATCACTTGCTCCTCAGCGGACCGCCCGGCTTGGGCAAAACCACGCTGGCTGGCGTGGTGGCCAACGAGCTGGGAGTCTCCATCAAGGTCACCAGCGGCCCGGCCATAGAGCGCGCCGGTGATTTGGCGGCAATCCTCACCAACCTCGAGCGCGGCGACGTGCTGTTCATAGACGAGATCCACCGCCTCAACCGCGCGGTAGAAGAAGTGCTGTACCCGGCCATGGAAGACTTTATGTTGGACATCGTCATTGGCAAGGGCCCGGCGGCGCGCTCCATCAGGCTTGACCTTGCTCCCTTTACTCTGATTGGCGCTACTACGCGCACGGGCCTGCTAACCGGGCCGCTGCGCGACCGCTTTGGCATAGCCTATCGACTGGATTACTACGTAGCCGAGGAGCTCAAGCAAATCGTGGAGCGCTCGGCTTTGCTCCTGGGGGTCAGTATCGACAAAGAGGGAGCCCTGGAGATTGCACGCCGCAGCCGCGGCACCCCTCGTTTAGCCAACCGCCTGCTCAAGCGGGTGCGCGATTACGCAGAAGTGCGGGCCGAAGGCCACATCTCGCTTGCGGTAGCCCGCGAGGCGCTCAGCTTCTTTGAAGTAGACGCACTCGGCCTCGACAACATGGACAACAAGATACTTGACCTGCTCACCATAACCTTTGCCGGCGCCCCCGTGGGCCTCTCCACCCTGTCAAGCGCCCTCGGCGAAGACCCCGACAGTATGGAAGAAGTCTACGAGCCCTACCTGCTACAGCAAGGCCTCATAAAGCGCACCCCCAAAGGTCGCGTAGCAACCCCCCGCGCCTTTGAACACCGCGGCCTACCATACGGTGACGCGGAAGAGGCACAAACAAGCATCGAGTATTAGTGTGTCAGATGACACCCCTCACCGTCATTCCGGGCTTGACCCGGAATCTTCGCAAATACACTAAAATAAACCTCACAGAAAACCACAACAGAAACAAGGAAAACCCATGTTTGAAAACGACTACATAATGCGCATGATAATGCAGCTCACCCGCGCTCTCAGAAAATCTCTCTTCAGGGAATACAGCAACCCAGATATAGAGATTCGCGACATTGAGGGCAGGGTTGCCGAAGCACTTGACCTTGACCCACGCCTGATGTTCAAGCTTGAGCCGGACTCCTTGGTGTCTCTCTTGCAGCTGGGCAGCGTTGACCCGGTGCTGGCAGTCTTTGCCGTGAGGTCAATCTACTACGAATCAGACCTCCTGGAGGCAAACGGCGAGCTGGAAAAGGCCGATCTGCGCCGGAGGCAGGCAGATGCCATCGCCGAAGCCTACAACATAGAAGTCACCCTCGCCGACGGCTCTGCAGAAGCTATGGAAGAATTTCTCAACGAACAAGAACTCGAAGACGAGTACTGGCTAGAGACAGAAGACGAAGAAAACGAAAAGTAGCTGGAGGGTGGTATCACTAAATGACAGCTAGCGAAGAGTGGGCCGCAAAGAACATAAGTAATGAAACCAAAGAGAAACTTGCTCGCTCATTATCCTGGGAAACAGCGGAACTGCTACCGTTTATGCCCTATCTGCTCCAAGACTTCTGGGAGCTTGGAAGCGACCCCGAGGTAATGGTGCAACTGGTAAAGAAACATATAGCGGTGTCACAAAACACAAGGATACTTGACGTAGCCTGTGGCAAGGGTCCGGTGTCGGTGAGGCTTGCCCAAAAACTTGGGGTGAGGGTTAAGGGAATCGACCTCATGCCCGAGTTCATTGAATATGCCAGGAGCCAGGCACGCGAGCTGGCGGTTGAAGATCTCTGCGAGTTTGTCCTAGATGATATCAACGAGGCCCTCAAAACTGAAAGGGACTATGACTGCCTGGTATTTGGAGCAGTTGGCACGGAGGTGTTGGGAGGCCCAGCTGAAGCCTTGCGCAAGCTCAAGTCCGCGGTAAAACCAGGCGGCTACATCCTGATTGAAGAGGGCTATATACCAACTGACGGCAAACGAGAAAGCATCAGGTTCAACAGAGACGCTTATTTCCCGCTGGAACACTGGCTGACCCTCTTCAAAGAAACAGGCTTGGAGCTGGTTGAAACCGCCTCTGGCCACAGCGAGGAAAACCTGGACAAAACCACCGGCGTGGCCGCAATTACAAACAGAGCCAACGAGCTGACTCGAGAACACCCTGACAAAAAAGAGCTCTTTGAAGCGTACGTCAAAACCCAACAAGACGAGTATAACGACATAGACGACAGCCTCGTCTGCGTAACCTGGATGCTCAAAAGCAGTGGATAAAGAGTAGCTTGCTGACACTAATGCAGTAAAATAGCTGATTGTGGGTTTTCAGCATGTTGTTTCAACGGAGGTCGCCTTGGCAAGCAGACATCAGAGCAAGTCAGCAGACAAGGCACTTGCTGCCGAGCGCTTTGTTGAGGAGTGGCAGGACCGCGGCCAAGAGGATGAGCATGATGAGACCTTCTGGAACCAGTTTCTGCAAGAAGTCATGGGCATCGACCGCGTTCACCACATCATTGACTACCAGAAGAAAGTGAAGATAGGCGGCTCATGGAAGCGCATTGATGCTTACATTCCCAGTTCCAAGGTGCTGATTGAGCAAAAGACAAGAGGCATTGACCTCACCAAAGGAGCCAAGCAATCCGACGGCAGCGAACTTACGCCTTTTGAGCAGGCAATGCGCTACGCAGGGTATCTGCCCGCAAGCGAGCAGCCCAGCTACATCATCACCTCCAACTTTCAAGAGTTTTACATCTATGACAGAGATAATGACCCGGCAGGGGAGGAGCCGGTGGTTGTTTCACTTGAGGAGCTGCCTCAGCAGCTGCAGGTATTCAGCTTCATCGTTGACCCGGTCAACCGAAAGATTGCCAAACAGCAGCAGGTCAACCTCGATGCCGCCAAGCTCATTGGCGAAGTCTACGAAAGCGTAAGCAAGCAATACCACGACCCCGATGCCTCAAGGCATGACCTGGCAGTGCTCATGGTGCGCGTACTCTTTTGCCTCTATGCTGAGGACAGCGCGCTCTTTGAGCGCAATCTCTTCTACGATTACCTCAAGGAGATTCCCGCAGGCGAAGGCGTGTTTCGTGACGCGCTCATCAAGCTCTTTAGGGTGCTCAACACGCCGGTAGATGAGCGAGATGCCTATTTGGGCGAAACACTTGCACAGTTTCCCTATGTCAACGGCGGCCTTTTTGCTGATGAGATTGAGATTCCCATCTTTACCAACGACATCAAGTTCCAAATGCTCCAAAAGGCAGGCTATGAGTTCAACTGGTCAGAGATATCACCGGTAATCTTTGGCTCAATCTTCGAGAGCATCCTCTCAGGAGACGAGCGCCGCGCCGGAGGCATGCACTACACCAGTGTAGAAAACATCCACAAGGTCATTGACCCCTTGTTCTTGGGTGAGCTCCGCCTTGAATTTCAAAAAGCCGGCAACAACAAAGCCAAACTGCGCGAGCTGCAAGACAAGATTGCCTCACTCAAATTCCTCGACCCCGCCTGCGGCAGCGGCAACTTCCTTACTGAGACCTATATAGAGCTCCGCGCTCTAGAAAACGAGATCCTCGGCAAACTCTTTGGCGAGCAAATGGCTATCGAGTACCAAGAGGAAGGCTTTCCGTCTTTCGTGAAGGTCAACGTAGGCCAGTTCTATGGCATTGAGATCAACGATTTTGCTGTTTCCGTTGCCAACACTGCGTTATGGATTGCCGATCACCAATCAAACCAACAAACTGCAAAAATCATCAACCGCCCCGTGGTGAACCTACCCCTGAAAAACTACGACAACATTGTCTGCGCCAATGCCCTCCGCATTGACTGGAATGAGGTGATTCCGGCAAGCGCGTGTGACTACATCATGGGTAATCCCCCGTTTATTGGCAAAAAGGAACAGACCAAAGAACAGAAAAACGAACTAATAGATGTAATCGGGAAATCAAAGCGATCAGGGGAGCTAGATTATGTTGCCGGCTGGTACTACAAAGCCACTGACTATATGCGAGACAATACTGAAGCTGCGTTTGTGTCTACAAATTCGATAACACAAGGCCAGCAAGTACAGCCTCTCTGGCAAGTACTTTTTGAGCGCGGTGTCCGGATTGCATTTGCACACAGAACCTTTGTTTGGAGGTCTGAGGCAGTGGATTCCGCACACGTCCACGTTGTTATCATCGGTTTTTCGTATAAAAAGTGCTTACCTGTGCTCTACACCTACCCAAAAACCAGAACTGACCCAGTGCGGCTCATTGTCCAGAATATTAATGCCTATTTGGCTGACGCACCGGACGTGTTCATTGAGAGCAGAAAAATGCAGATATCCAATGCTCCTACAATGAATTATGGAAGTATGCCTATTGATGACGGGGCGCTAATTGTTTCTCAAGACGAATACGAGCTGCTAATAAACAAAGAACCGGGCACTTTAAAGCTTTTACGCCGCTATCTAGGTGGCCAAGAGTTAATCAACAATAAAACAAGGTACTGTATCTGGCTCAAAGACATTCCGCCTACGGAGTTCAAAGAATCAGACTTTGTAACAGGGAGAATAAGAAAATGTCAGGAATTCAGACTCTCAAGCAGTAGGCCAACCACTTTGAACTTGGCAAAAACTCCTTACCTGTTTGGCGAAATAAGACAACCAGACAACAAAATGCTTGTAATAGCGAAAGTGTCTTCTGAAAACCGCGATTATCTACCTTTAGGGTTTGTAGAGCCGGAAGTGATTGTAAATGGCAGCGCTCTGATTTTGCCAGACGCAAATCTATACCATTTCGGCATATTGAGCTCACAATTCCATAATTCTTGGATGCGTGCTGTCGGAGGCCGCTTGGAATTACGCTATCAGTACTCAAAAGATATTGTATACAACAGCTTCGTTTGGCCGGAGAGCGGCTCAGATGTGGAAAAGAGGATTGCGCAATGCGCGCAGAGCATCCTGGACGCACGAGCTGCCTACCCAGATAGCTCCCTCGCCGACCTCTACGACCCCCTCACTATGCCACCCGACTTACTCAAAGCCCACAAAGCCCTCGACAAAGCCGTCGAACAAGCCTACGGCGTAAACTTCAACGGCGACGAAGAAAAAATAGTCGCCCACCTCTTCAAACTCTACGCCGAAGCCACAAAAGGAGTATAAATGCCAATCCCATCCCAAACAGAGATGTTCAGACCCACATGCTGACCTCATACTTATCGATGGCGCGCACCTAACAAGCCTGATGATAGATTACGATCTAGGTGTGACCGCATACGAGACAATCAAACTCAAGCGCCTCGATTCAGATTATTTTATCCGCGATGAGTAAAGCAAAGGTGTCACGGGGACGAATGTGTCACGGGGAAAGGTGTCACGGGGACGAGGTGTCACGGGGACGAATAATTTGACACCTGCTACAGCGAATGAAGATACTTCATGATTCTAGTTGCATTGTCTAGAGACAGCTTTTCGATTGCGCCATGCTTTAAGTAGGTGTTCACATTTCCCGCATCTAGATTTAGGTAATGACTAATTTGCGAGTTTGGCACTCCCTTTTCCTTTTGCAGCTGCACGCTCTTTTCCCATCTAAGCTTCTTCGACTCATTGCGTGTGTCGATTCTTTGATACGCAGCTTTGAATGAAAGCAAGGCTTTCTCATACCTATCAGGCAGTTGCACCTCATCTAAAATAGCTGGATCGTCAAGATTCTTCTCTCTGAGCATCTGTGAAAGCGCAGCTAATTCCTCCAAGAAATCTTCTCGATAGAGAAAGCTCCGCAATCGCTCAACTTTGCCTGCTGCTATAGCGTAGAGCACGAGACGCTCCTGTAACCGAGGCTTTGATGTTTGCGCCAAATAGGCGAGTCTGCGCATATTGAGCGTGCTCTCCCCAGAAAGATAGGAAAGCTCTCGAGTTACCCAGCCCTCAAAACTAGGACGTCTCATTATTACCTTCAATCGAATGTGCAAGGTCAACAATCACTTGATAGCGGGACAAGAAGGTCTCCCACTCTTCTTCGGTGTCATAGTTCACGCGCATCTCTACATCGTTTTTGAGTATCGATTGAAGCAGCTTCATATCAAGCTCACCGCTGTAAACCATGTCCTTCAAATCGCCTTGGTCTATTTCTCGAAAGGCATCCAGTTTCAAAATAGCCAAGTCCTCATTAGAGGGGGAATAAACATCGAGCACCATGCCCTCGAAGGGCACCCTCTGTCGTCGAATCAACCAGTTTTCAGGTAGTCGAAATCTATAGTTTGCAACCTGTTGATTCATATCGTACCGCTCAAGGAGGCCTTTTATTTCTTGGGCAGCCTCCATAACATCAATGTCAGTTGTAACTCTTGTGTCAACAGTCAAACCAAGCACCATTAGTGCGCTTCCTCCAACTATTGTCATTTCAACGCGAGAGCCAAAAGGAACAAGTGAAAGAAGGTCATCGTCTAACTGCTCAAAACGGCGGATTACGCCGTCGATACCAAAGTGATCCATGTGAGCCCTTTCAGGACAAATCTTAGTTAGTGTAAACATTGTAAATAAAAAGGGAGAAATTGTAAATATAAGAGCGCACCGCAGGTGTCAAGGTGTCACGGAGGAAGGTGTCACGGGAGGGGAGTCACAGGGACGTCAGACTGTGTGAAAACACATTAATTCGTCATTCCGGGCTTGACCCGGAATCTAATAACATGCCATTCAAGATTCCGGGTCAAGCCCGGAATGACGTTTTCACACAGTCTGACGTCCCTGTGACACCCGTGACACCCCTTGACACTCCATCCCCGTGACACTCTCATGTCTTCTATTGGCTCTGCCCCTCGCTCATTCGCTTGCTTTTCACTTGGTATGATGAGATAATAACTCAACGTACTGAGTAATTTGTGTTTCCAAGGAGGATCTATGGAGTATAGTCGGAAACTCGTCTCCCAGCTAGCTTGGAGGCTGCAAGAGCCCCGCCAGTTCATCCAGATTGTGGTTGGACCGCGGCAAACCGGCAAAACTACAGCGGTTAGTCAGGCGCTCTCTGATATCTCCACACCCATACACTTTGTTAGTGCTGACGATCCGGGACTGCTTTCACAAAGCTGGCTTAAAAACGAATGGGAGAGAGCGCGAGTCCTGAGTGAAAGCTCAGAGCTTGGTGCAATTCTCGTTGTTGACGAGATTCAGAAGATTCCTCAGTGGTCTTCTGTTGTAAAGCTGATGTGGGATGAAGACACGCGATTCAAAACACCGGTAAGAGTTGTACTCACCGGCTCTTCATCGCTGCTTCTCAAAAAAGGCATGAGTGAATCTCTTGCAGGACGTTTTGAGGTGCTGTATTCACCGCATTGGAACCTCGAGGAATGCAGAGAGGCATTTGGTTACACTCTTGAAGACTTCCTCTACTTTGGGGGATATCCTGGAGCAGCCAGTATTCGTAAATCGGTTGAGCGGTGGAGACGATACATGAGTACTTCAATCGTTGAGCCCACGATTTCTCAGGATGTGCTGCAAATGGAAGAAATCCGCAAGCCTGCTCTTATGAGAGCACTCTTCTATTTAGGTGCAGCTTATTCTGCACAAGAACTGTCGTATGTAAAGCTTCAGGGGCAATTGCAAGACGTTGGCAACACCGTTACCCTAGCTCATTATCTGGAGCTACTGGGACGCGCCGGCATGCTTTGCGGGCTTGAGAAGTTCACCTTTGAAAAGGTGAGCCAACGCAAAAGCTCCCCCCGTTTTATGGTTTTTGATACATCGCTCTTGGTTCACGCAGCAGATGTTTCATGTGCTCAGGCTCTTGAGGACACCGGTTTTCGCGGCCATCTTGTGGAGAGTGCAGTTGGGGCGTATCTCCTTGCACGCTCACAGGAAGAAGGGTTCAAGGTGTTTTACTGGCGTGAGCGCAACCACGAGGTAGACTTTGTGCTACAAAAAGGGGCTTCTATTACCGCTATAGAGGTCAAGAGTGGGCGAGTGCGAGGATTAGACGGCAGCCAGGCTTTTCTCAAGCGTTACCCACAAGCACTTTGCTACGTGGTAGGCGGTAAAACCTGCCCTCTGGAAGAATTCTTGTTAGGAAAGGTGACACTCTTCAAGGCAGCTGACAGAGCAACGGATACAACACCGGTTACCCCTGCAGAAATCATAGGCGCGTTTAGAGAGTACCTGGGAGAGCGAGCTGACTAAGGAGTTCTCCTGGCTCAGGTTGTAAGCGATATCTCCTTTAGCAAGCGCTCGCTGAGGGTCACCTTTGACCCTGCTATCAAGGGAATCGACACTGAGGTATTGCTCAGCGTAAGCCCTTATTCTAATCACGCAGAGTTTGTTGGTGCTCCCATAGCGTTTGACGATAGTCTTGGTACGCGGCTAAGACCAGCTCTAGATGAGATAGAGACATTTCTGTTAGATGGTACAAATCTTGGCGCGCTTTCAACAGCGGAAGTATATCGCATGGGAACCGGCAAAGAGCTCTGAAGTTGAGCCCTGCTGGTCATTCCAAGTTTTTGCTAGATTTTGCCTGAAAACGCGTCCTGTGGGTACTATTTTTCAAGCCAGGAGCGTTGTCCTGGAATGACCCGCGCAATCTACCAGCAGTTTAGCAATCCAAGAAATTCTGAAGGGCTCCACCATAAAAAGAAAAGTACCCACAGGGCGCGTTTTCAGGCAAAAACGCTTCTTTTTATGGAATGAAACCACTGCCTGCACCGCCAGTAGCGCCGGGAGTGAATGGTGACCAATAATTATCGGGAATTTGGCAGGATAAAACGGTGTCACGTGACACCGAAGGGGCGATACAGCAATAGGAGTTCTTGTGTCTAATGCCTGATGCGATTCTTAGCAGACTGCCTCTGGTTTCTCTTCTTCTGTTTCTCCTCACAAACCTTGCAGCAATACACTGAGCTAGAGCTTGGCCTTACCGATGTGTCCGTTTGCTTTCTTTTAAATACCCTCTCGCAGCCGACACAGGCACATCGCCTCCAAGGAGCATCATCGGCAATCGTGTTAATAGTCTGGTTGCTTATTGCCCATGTTGGTGAAAGCCTATCACGCAGCCTTCGGTTGTTAAGAATAATGTCATATGGATAGTAGGTCGAGTCGAGAATGAGCGATAAATCAATGTCGGCAGCCTCTCCAATAACGTATCTCCTTAAATCTTTGACTATTGACTGGAAAAAGCTGATTGAGGACACTGTTTCATCGAACGAGAATATGACATCAAACATGTCAAAGAACTCTCTTGAATACTCTGTGATGTTGATGGCTTCACTGTGCCTTGCGTAACTCCTATCACCCTTGAACACAGAATACCTTCTATATGGAGAGAGGGGAACGCCCCACTTACTGATAAAGGTGAAGACGCTTTCTTCGTTTGCCGGGTCAACATCCATGATTTGATGATTGAAGAATTCGGTAGGAAGAAGATGCATCTTGCCTCTTACAGAGGTTGCCCTGTATATCAAGAAACTGCCATCAACAACCTCAATCGCTCTGCTGAAGATGTCTTTATGAACTGGGCTCTCACAGGCTTTTGTTTTGTCTATCGAGGGAACCTGGGTGCATTTCTACGAGCACGACCAAGCCTTCGAGCGTTTGTGGAATAATCCAAAGCGTTACATCAAGATATTGCAGCGGTTTGCAGGCTCAATCAGTCCTGATTTCAGTCTTTATCCTGACATGCCCCATCCATACAAGCAGTGGAACAACTACAGGAATTATGCCTGTGGTGTTTGGTTTCAATCTCAAGGACAGCTAGTCTCGCAGGCTGATAGAGAACTATGGTGGTACTGGGCATTGGCTCGGTGGAAACAAGGAGACAGTGGACTTTGGACGCATCATCGGAGGCTGGGTTAACAAGAAAACCGACAGGATTGAGCCAACCCAGATAGGAATCATCCATTATGGTCGAAATGGTGCGCACATTGTACCCTCCAATCCCAATCCAATAGTTGGAAGGAACTAGAATGCTGTTTCACAAAGAGGAGAAAGCTACAGTCTTTTTGCTAGAGATTTACTGTATGGACCACCCAAACTCAAAGCTACTGTTTGAGTTTTTGGACGGCGAATCCTACCTCGCAACCTATTACACATCCTATGAGAGCGACAACTTTCATGCTGTTGAAGTAGGTATTGAGGAGGAAGAGGACGATTTCAATGAGATTGCCTTTCAAGTCTCAGAGGTCATCAAGCCAGGTCCACACAAGGATCCAAATTACGATTCGCTTTTGATAAACTACAAGAATTTTCCTGAAAGAGTAATTAACACTGAGAACAACGAAGTCGTTTTTCCGCCTAAAGAGGCAAGCTAAGACGGTTGTAAATGCTGGTGTGTCACGGGTGCATGTGTCACGCTTTAACGTATCGCTGCAAAAATGTTTGATAGTGACTATAAGCCGCTAATCTCAAATACCCCGCACTGCGAAACCAGATGCCGCACTGCCTAGATCCTTCGTCTACGCGGCAAAGAGCCCCGCCCAGCTCAGGATGACAGGGCAGGGGATTTGTTGGACAAATTCAGTCAGGCGCTGGGTTTTGATGCGGTTTAGAAAAACGTAATACAGTTTTGAAATCGTTAAGGGGCAATCAAGAGAAAGTTTTGATACGGCAGCTATCATGTCTTCTTGTTATTGGTAAAAAAAGCTGTTATCCTGTGTATATACGAAAGGTGTATACACAAGAAGGTGATTACATGTCAACAACGATAGCGCCTTGGGGAAACAGCGAGGCAATTCGTTTGCCTAAAGAACAGCTGAGGATAGTTGGGCTTGAGAGAGGTGATGAGGTGGAGCTGTTAGTAAATGAGCGGGGCAATCTGGAGATTGTTCCTAAGAAGACCTACCGCAGCGGGCGGCGGCGTCGCAAGGTTACCTTTGATGAGCTGTTTAAGGATTACGACGGCACAAGACAAGAATCACAAAGCCCCTGGGCCGATGATGCTCTCGTTGGCGCGGAAAAGGATGCCTGGTCGTAATGGTGTATGAACAAGGAGACATTGTTTTCATTGACTTCAGCCCTTCAAAAGGGCATGAGCCAATGTACCATCATCCCGCGCTGGTAGTGAGCAGCACGCGGGTCAACTATCTCACCAATCTCACCTTGTTGGCTCCCATCACCTCAACAGACAACCGCTTTCCGCTGCATGTGCCCATAAAGCTCGGCAATGCAGTAGAGGGATTTGTGCAGTGCGAGGCCCTGCGAGCGCTGGACTTACAAAGTCGCAAAGGCACCAAGCGCGTTGGAGCGGTAGACGACGACACCCTAAGCGCGGTACTTGAGGCTCTCGGCGTTGTTTTAGGAATCTAAGTGGTGTGGCATCCCGCCCCTCCGTACCAAAGTCAATGCTTTTTAGAAAGAGGCGCTCCGTGTTTGATAACCTCAAAAAATATGCAACAAAGCCTGTGCTGTATGCACCGAGCACAAGCGCGTTTTGGGATGATGAACATATCTCTAAAGGTATGCTTCAAGCACATTTGAACCCAAATTGGGAAGCCGCAAGTCGCAAGCATGATTTTATTGACAAATCAGTAAACTGGATTGCAGGTGTTGCGCCACCAACAGAGTTTAAATTTCTATTGGACTTAGGTTGTGGGCCCGGTTTATATTCAGAAAGGTTTAGCTCTGCGGGATTTTTACGAAGTAAACTCTATCCCATTCGGCTAGCGGAGCGCGCAGCGTCCCCATTACACCTGGCTCAGGATGACAGGGGTGCGCCGGGTTAGGCTTGCTGTAAAGTGAAGTGCGTCAAGAGGAGAGTCCCCTTGACGCACTGAGCGCACTGAACAAACTGAGGGTTATCTTGGAAAGCTTGTGTTGAAGGCCTCGCCGAGCATGTCTTCTACGTCGTTGCTGGGTTTGAAACTCTCAAGGAAGGCAAGCATGGTGGGGTCATTGGGACCTATGCACCAGCCGTGAATATACACCACGTAATCGTCGGTCATCTGAGCCATGTAGATTGTGCTTGGATGGCCGTTGAAGGTGAAATCAATGGTAGTCCAGGTGAATAAACCAGCCTTAACGTCGGGTCCTTGAGTTTTGGTATCAGACTTAAGCTGGTCTTCCAGCTTGCTCGCAATGTTGCCTGCACCAAAGGTTGGGGCAATTATGGCGCTGTTACCGCCGCCTATACTCTGAGAAAACTCAATGGTGGTATAGGTTCCGCCGGGGCTTTTAATCTCAAATCCGGCGGGAGGCACGGCAGAAAACCAAACAAAGTCTTCGCCGTTAGCTGCTTCATCAGAGCCGTCTTCTGAACCGCCTTCAACTTCGCCGGCCTCAAGACCGCTGTCTGAGTCACTGGTTCCTGAATTGCCGCCTCCGCAAGCCACCAAAGATAATGCCAACACACAAATCATAGATACGAGTAAAAACTTAAATAAAACCTTCTTCATGGGAATTTCCTCTCTCTCTCTCTCTCTCTCTCTCTCTCTCTCTCTCTCTCTCTCTTCTACTCCTCAGAGGATATTAGCAAAAACTTCAGAGATAGAAGGAATAGTTGGCATGATGAAAACTAAGCGTAAAGAACCTTACACTTAGGCGGTGTGTCACTTTCCCCGCTCCCAGCTGACACATTGTCTGGTGCGGACAAGAGAACTGCCCCCTGTCCTTGCCCTGGCAGACTTCGTCCAAAATGCGTCAACTTTTTACTTAGTGCTAATAGTATGCGATAATGTGCAGAAGTTATAGGGTGACAAGAGGTTGTAATGGCAGCTAAAAAAAGAAAAACCACCTCTCAACGATCCTTCAAGATATCGCTGCTTGTGGTATTGCTTACCGTTGCACTGGTGTTGGCGATGCCGCTTACTGCGTTTTCTGAGGAGGGCGGGGGCGCAACCCCTGAAAAGACTGGCTCTTCATCTATCATCGCCTTTGGTTCCGGAGCAGCAAGCTTGCATATTAACGGCGGCACAGGCCTTACCTTCTCCTTTGTGTTTCTCACCTCGGGTGGGTCGCAGCAGACGATAAACATCCCCGGAAACGGCACGGTAACAGCGGTGTATCCCAATGGAAGCGCACTCGCTGCGGGTGATCAGCTCCTCTATGTATTGGTTTCTGACTCCAACGGAAACCCCATTGGCACCATCCTGCAAAACGCTATTGGGCATAAGAGCGACGCGGGCGCGGTTTTGCAGGCAGACGGCTCTATGGGATCCAATGGAAACATGGTGGGTAACACCGGAACCATCAACTTTTGGTTTAATGGCTTTCCAACTGGTGGCGGCACCCCGCCGAGTCCGCCCAGTATTCCTTCGTCTTACCTCATGGCTAACAAGGTTTGGCTCAATGCGGATGGCACACCGGATACCAACCCGCCCTCAGGTTTCACTTTTGTTTTGAATGGAACCATTCCCGGTGGGGGAACGGTCTCGAATATTGCGGTGCTTCCCGGTGTTCCGATTTTGGTTCAAGACGGCACCTATACCATCTCCGAGCCTGACATACCCGGCTTCACGCTCACGAGTGTTGTTTCAAGCACCATGCAACCGAATCTTGCCGATAGGTCAGCTTCGGCCACCACCTCCAACGGTAATTACTCGGCAACGTTTACCAATCAGATTACCCCCATTAACTATCTCTTTACCATCGATGGGTTGAAGGTTGGCAACGGTGCTCCGCTGAGCCCCGGCCTTTTCAATTTCACTGTCACGGACAACGCAACGGGCTTGGTGGTTGCCACGGCTACGAATACTGCTGAAGCCTACATCTCTTCCACCAGCACGGCATACGGTTATATCACTTTCACGCCCATAACGTACACCGCGGCAGACGTAGGCACTCACACCTACACGGTTTCAGAAGTGGGCACCAACAGCCCTCTTTGGACCTATGACAGCACAACGCAGTGGACGGTGCAGGTTACGGTCTCAATGGCCCCTGACGGCACCATCAGCGTAACCAACGACCTATACCCCAATATTGAGTTCCACAATTATTACAATGCCGTGGCCTCCTTCCAGCCTCAGGCCACCAAAACGGTCTCTGCGGGTGCTCACCTGGCAGCCGGGCAATTCAACTTTGCTGTTGAGGATAACGCAACGGGCTTGATAGTATCCACCGGCACCAATGATGCAAGCGGCAACATCAACTTTGCTCATCTCACCTTTAACAGCAACCAGACTGGTGTGCATACCTACACCATCTATGAGACCACCCCAAACAGTACCGGCTGGTATACCGATGCCCATAGATATACCTTGGTTGTGGACGTGGAGCCCGACCCCAGCAGCGCCACCGGGTACAGTATCACCTCTTACTACCAGGACTCAGGTGGCAATACCATCCCCAGTATCAATTTCAACAATGTCTATTATCCGCGCGCGTTTTTCTCCTTGTCTGCGTTTAAGCAGACCAACGGCGGTCCTCCTCTTACCTATGGCCAGTTTCAATTTGCTGTTCTTGACGAAGGGGGCAACGTAGTTGCTACGGGCACCAACGCCGCCGACGGAACCGTCACTTTTAGCTACATCGATTACTATCTGAGCGATGTGGGCTTTCACCAGTACTGGATTGTTGAGACAACGCCTTCAACAGGCAGCTGGACAACCAGCACCGTTGAATACCCGGTACTCGTGTATGTGGGAGATAACAGCAACGGCACCATGCAGGTTACGCCGTTTGTCTTGAACACGTCGAGTTACATTTTCATCAATACCTATAGCTCATTTGGATCTGTCGATCTTACCGCCACCAAGACTGTCAGGGGCAGCACGCTCGCTGACGGACAGTTCTCCTTTGCCGTGCAGGATGCTAACGGGGTAATCGTGGCTACCGCCACCAACGACGCGGCCGGAAACATTGTTTTTCCTGAGATACATTACACCGATGCCGACGTGGGAACCCACGTGTACACGATACTCGAGACAAGCCCCGGCGGAAACGGCTGGTCGATAAGCCCGGTGGTCTTTAGTGTTACCGTTGAAGTTGTTGATAACGGAAACGGCACGGTTACCGCAACACCCACCTATGACGGCGGCGGGCCGCCCACTTTTGTCAATACCTATGGCTCGGTTGGTTCTCTGGCCCTTGATGCTGAGAAGGTGGCGATTGGCGGCACGCTCACTGCCGGCCAGTTCTCCTTTGCTGTGCAAGAGGGTGGCATCACCGTGGCCACTGCTACCAACGATGCAGACGGATACATCCTCTTCCCCGCTATTCAGTACGACTCAACTGATGTGGGAACACACAACTACACCATTATCGAAACCAGCCCGTCGGGAGGCGGCTGGGTTACCGATACTACGGTTTTTCTCGTAACAGTCGTTGTTGTCGATAACGGTGATGGTACTATCACCGCAACGCCAGACTATCTCCCTGGGGAGATTGAGTTCACCAACACCTACTCGGCGTATGGCTCCGAAACTTTAACCGCCACTAAAGTGGCCAGGGGAGAGCCACTGCCTGCGGAGCCCTTCACCTTTGAGGTTCTCGACCAAGGCGGAGCAACGGTTGCAACCGGAAGCAACGATGCGTCCGGTAACATCACCTTTACCCCGATAGACTTTACCAACCTTGATGTAGGGTTGCATCGCTATGTGATTGTAGAGACCGGCGGTGGGCCGGGTAGTGGCTGGACCCTCAGCACCAGCCAGATAGCCGTTTGGATTACTGTTGACGATAACGGCGATGGCACGCTTACCATCACAACGGTCTACCCAACCGGCGCTGCAACTTTTACCAACACCTATAATGCGGCTGGCGAGCTTGTTCTTGAGGCAACCAAGCAGGGAATCAACAGCCCACTCACCGCTGACCAGTTCCATTTTGCTGTTCTGGATGACAGTGGCACCATCGTAGCTACCGGCACTAACGACGCGGCGGGCACTATAAGCTTCTCTCCCATCCATTACCTCCTCAACGATGCCGGCATATCCCACTACTACACTATCGTTGAAACAGACCCGGGCGGCCTGGGCTGGACAACTGATAGCACGGTCTTCAACGTGTCGGTTGATGTTGTTGACAATGGAAATGGCACGATTACTGCAACACCCACCTACCCAGGTGGTGGCGTGGAATTCACCAATGTCTACTCTGCTGAAGGCCAGGTCATACTCACTGCAACAAAGTCAGCGCTAGGCGCAAGCATTAGCGCGGGTCAGTTTACCTTTGCTGTCTTGGATAGCGGAGGCACAACAGTGGCTACCGGCACCAACGATGCAACCGGCCTCATAAGCTTTTCACCGATAGATTACTCAATCCAAGAAGTGAAAACGCATAATTACACGGTTGTGGAAACCAGTGCCGCAGGGGGCGGTTGGCTGCCTGATCCTACGATTTTCACCGTAACTGTTGTCGTTACTGACAATGGTGACGGAACCCTCACGGCAACGCCAAGCTATCCCGCAGGAAGCATCGGTTTTATCAACACGTACTATGCAACGGGCTCACTTACCTTGACCGCAACCAAGAGGGCCATTGGTGGCACGCTTTCTGATAACCAGTTTGACTTTGCTGTGGTGGATCAATTTGGTGTAACCGTAGCCACCGGAACCAATGACGCGGCAGGGAATGTCACCTTTACGCCGATTAACTATACCAACAGCAACCTTGGCTTACATCGTTATCTGATGGAAGAGACGAGCGCAAGCGGAAGCGGCTGGACTACCAGCACCAATCTGATTGCTGTTTGGGTCAGCGTTGTTGACAACGGCGACGGGACCCTCTCCGCCACACCGATGTTCCCAACCGGACCAGCGGTTTTCACCAATACCTACGAAGCTACTGGCTCGCTTGCCTTGACCGCCACCAAGGTGGCCAGGGGAGAGCCGCTGCCTGCTACGCCCTTCACCTTTGCCGTGCTTGACCAAAGCGGCGCAACGGTGGCAACGGGAAGCAACGATGCAGCCGGTAACGTTACCTTTACGCCGATAGTCTATTCCAACCTTGATGTAGGGCTGCAGCGCTATATGATCACAGAAACGGGCGGAGGCCCGGGCAGCGGTTGGAGCCTCAGCACCAGCCAGATACCGGTCTGGGTCACCGTGGTTGACAACGGCGACGGCACCCTCACTATGACGCCGAACTTCCCCATTGGGGCAGCGAACTTCATCAATACGTATAACGCAGCGGGCTCGGTTACCCTGGCCGCAACGAAGGTGGCTGTAGGCAACACACTCACTGACGGTCAGTTCCACTTTGCCGTTTTGGATGACCTCGGCACCATCGTGGCCACCGGAACCAACAATGCGGCGGGCTCCATCACCTTCTCTCCCATCCACTACCTTGTTGCTGACATCGGCACCCACAACTACACCATTATTGAGACAGATTTCAGCGGAGGAGGCTGGACAACTGACGCGAGCATCTTTGATATAAGTGTTACTGTTGTCGACAACGGAAATGGCACGATAACCGCAACACCTAGCTACCCCTTGCCCGGTGTTGAGTTTGTTAATACCTACTATCCCATGATGCATTTGGCTGTGACCAAGACGGTAAACGAGCCGTCGGTTTTCCTTGGAGAGACGGTAACCTGGAGCGTTGTTGCAAATGTGCCAAATGGTATAGCAAAATGTACGGAGTTCGCCGTGCAGGATGTCCTCGAGCCAGACTTGCAGTTTGTGAGCGGCTCCCTGAGGGTCATGGGCCTGTTGAACGATACCGATACTAGCGGACCTCTTATCCCTGAAAACCCCAACTTTACTCTCACTGAGCCATCCGGCAGCAACAACAACACGCTCACCGTGGAGTTTAGTAGTCCTGACGGCTTGAACACCCTGGCAAACTTCAGTTCTGTGTTATTGGCGTTTGATACGATAGTGACCCCCAACATCCTCAACCATCCCGAGTATACGCTGGAGAATACGGTAACTGTCAACGTCATCAACAACCTCGGTCAGCCGGATGAGGTAGAGCCAACAGTGATTCCCACGGTTCATACCGCTGCCATCCTCATCAACAAGCTGGATTCCACAACCCAAACAGGAGAAAACGTTAACGGGGCAGCGTTCAAGATAGCCTCCTCGGCTCTCAACGCAGGGGCCGGTAACTACCTGAGGATTGCCGCTGACGGAAGCATTCTGGACGTTGGTGACCCGGGGTATGCCTCAGCAACCGACTGGGTGGCAACCACTGCGGGCGGAACGGCCACCACCCCTGCAACGGCGCTGTTTGCAGGATTAAAGGACTTTTCACAAGACCCATCAGGAGCTCGCACCTACCTCAGTTACTGGCTGGTAGAAACAACAGCGCCGAGCGGCTACAACCTGCCCGGTGTCAGCATCCGCGTTGATTTCAATGCAAATAATTCCACCGCAGCAAACAGCTATACCGTAGCGGTGTCTATATTCAATACCCTTGCCTCACCAGGCCCCGGCCCTGACCCCACTCCCGGACCCGGCGGCGGCGGAACAGGCGGCCTCCCAAGTGTTGGCGACAACAAGAGCCTGCTGCTGTTGACGCTAGCGCTATCAGCATCAGCCTTGGGAGCACTCAGCATTCTGGCCTGGCGCAATAGGCGGTGCATGTCCTCCTGTCATTCTGAGCGAAGCGCGTAGCGCGTAGTCGAAGAACCCAGGCAGCGAGTTGCTGGCCAGGCTCTTTGGCTTCGCTTTGCTACGCTCAGGGTGACAGAGATTTCACATGCACCTGACTGCCATCCCTTTGTCACTGCTCAAACGGCAGGATAACTTCGCTGGTAAAGATCTTTTCTTGGGTGTTGGGGGTAAAGCTCGCACTGCCGCCTAGTTGGGTAACAACGCTTTGTATTGAGGCCAGCCCCAGGCCTTCGCGGTTGTGTTGTTTGCGGGAGAGAAACATGCTGCCCCGCTTGCGAACGGAGCCGTCAAAGCTGTTGTCTACCAGCATAATGAGACTGCTTTTGACCTGCTTAATCGTCACGCGAATGCTTTTGTCCCCAGCTACGTACGCATTTGCTTCCACGGCGTTTTCTAACAGGTTGCTTAAAATAGTGCAGAGGTCGGCGTTATCGAGCGGAAGGCTCGCAGGCAGTGCTGCATCCACCTCATAGCGAATTCCTTCCTGCTCGGCCAGGGTGGCAAACTGACGCAGGATAACATCTGCTATGTCATTCTCGCAAAAGGTCAGCGGTGTGAGCCGCGAGAGCTCGGCCGCATAATCCTGCACATAGGCTGCAAGCTCGTTCTGTTTGCCCGCCGCAAGCAGGCCTTGGATTACACCGATGTGGTGGCGCAGGTCATGCCGCGCGTGGCGGGCCTGCTCTACGCTTTCCATAAGCACCGGATAATAGGCTCGTTGCATTTCAAGCAGGTTTTCAATGCCTGCCACCTTGCCCTCCAGCACCAGCTTGTTTTGGTAGTGGCGCAGCGCCTCCTGCCCCACCACAACACCCAATACAACCACCAGGGCAAAACCGCTGATTTCGGCAAACCAGCCAAAGCGAATAGGCTCAAACAAAGGAAGCAGCCTGTCCAAAACCAGGCCAACGTCAAAAACCACCACGCCGGCGAGCATGGTGAGCCCATATCTGGTGTTTCTCCCGGCTGAGCGAATCAGGCTCACCGTGAGAAAAAAAGCCGCCGCCCATTTATAGAGGCCAATCAACAGAGAGTAGGCAGTCATCAGAGAAAGATTGCCTGCAGGTAGGGCAAAGCGCAGAAGCGAGCAGGCGCATACCACCAGAGCAAATCCTATAAACACCAAAGAGAGCCTGCTCTTGTCTCCAGAGATAACGCGCTGCAAGAGCATCACCAAAAGCAGTAGGGCGCAGAAGCAGAGATTCTCAAACCCATACCACCACATGCCAACGCTGAGCATGGATTTAACGAGCGGATAGCAGACAAAACCCACAAAGCAGAGGCAGAGGGCGCCAAACAGCAGCAGAGTGCGGTCGTTTCTCATCAAGAAGCCAAGAGTCAAGAAAAAAACCGCCAGCGCCAGCGCCAACGCTGAGACGGCCGTGCGCACGGCAAGGCGGGTATCCAACATCGTGGACACAGCATGAGACAGCCCAAAGGCAGGCGGGTAGACCATGCCACTGTAGGTATGCGAAAAGTCAGAGACCGCCACGATAATCTCCACGCTGTTTTGCGCGAGGAACGATACCGAGGTCATGCCCGTCTCAGGGCGATAGTGCGCCGGGTTGGGCTCGCCAAACTGCTGAGCCTTGACCCCGTTTATGTAGAGCGTGTACGCCGAGTAAATCTCGGGAAGCTCAAGCGTATAGGCGGCAGGCTCAGAGGGAATGTCAATAGAAAGACGATAGGTGGCGCTGCCATGAGGGCTGCGCTTTGGGTTGCTTCCCTCAAAGCCGCCGTACTGTCCAATGAACACAAATTCATCGGGGCTCACACCACCGGCGCTTAGAGAAAAATCCTCAGGCGCAAGCAGTCTGTCTCGATGTATCTCCCACCCATGAACCAAAAACACCACAGGATACTTCTCAAGCTGAGCCTCACTCAGCACCAGTACGCCCCGCTCTGGCTGGGGTCCACCTGCCGTGTATTTATTGTCTAAGTTATAGCAAGCCCAAAAAAGCGCAAGAGAGAAGATAACCGCGCCAGCCATAAACAGCAAAAACCCGCTTTTACCTGCGGTGCGCCTCATCAAACCGGTAAGGCTTTCTTTCTGCGAGACGTGAAGACAAACCATGCTATGCCGCTGATGCCTGCAAGGATTGCAAGAGCGAATACTGCAGGCAGGATGATTGAGCCAAGGAGTGAGGGTTCTGGCTCTAACAGCACAGACGCTACAGCCAAGGGGGCAGCTTCGTCAGGTAGGGTAGTAGCGGACTCTGAGAGTGCCCCGGCAGAACCCTCTGGGTTGGATGACTCCAAAATGAGCCCTCCAGGCTGAGTGCTTGGAGTGTTTGAGCTGCCTCCGCTCCCACCGGTCAAGCCGCCGCTAGCGTAGCTGCTGCCTCCGCCGCCTCCACTCAGGTGGTTGCCTGGGCTTACTCCGGCCCCCGGCACCGTAGCCGTGCCGCCACCGCCACCGGGGGTTTCGCCGCCATCAGGGCCGCTTCCGCCGCCACCGGGAGTTTCACCGCCACCGCCAGGGCCACCCCCGCCAGGGTTTGGTGTTTGGCCTCCGCCATCAGGGCCGCTTCCACCGCCACCCGGAGTTTCACCGCCACTGCCAGGACCACCCCCGCCGGGGTTTGGTATACGATCGCCCCCGTCGCGGTCGCCGCCCACGGGCAGGGTGCGCGTGACCAAAAGCCCCTCGTCAAACTTCAGATGGAGATAGTCCGAGACCCCGTCTGCGTAACGTATCTGTATCCAGAACTCGCCTTCGATTGAGTTGTGGCCACCCAGGGGCAGCGAGCGGAATTCAAGATCCAGGTAGGTGGGGGTCACCAGAGCATCAAGCCTTACGTCATCAAGGTCGATTGACCCTAAGACGTGCTGCCATACCGGCTCCGGCTCAATGCTGAAGGGATCATCTTGAGTTATCCAGACCTCGGGATCTGCGGCCTCAAAAAGCCACCTTCCCCACAGGTTATAGGGTGTGTTCAAGGCAGGGAGCATGCCGGCAAAATCAACCTTGTTGGGATCAACCACAATCACCGCCATGCTGCGCCCAAGCAAAAACAGCGGATCAACTTGAATACCCTCGGCCAAAGCGGGCTGGTACGGATAGTAGGCGCCGGAAGCCGTGGTATCAACAAGATCTTGGTCAATGGTAAAACCGGTGGTGAACAGCAGGCGATCTGAGGTGCTAAACAGCATGGTGCTGCCACACTCAGCGTCAAAGAGCGCTGCGAGCGCTTCGCTGTTGGTGCCTAGAGAGACGAGGGGAAACTGATATCCAACCAGGGGCGACTGATCTATAATCACCGTTTCTCGCTCAGTCATGTCCGGGGCAAATACCCACACCGGTTGCTGGATGAGCAGAGGCACCACAACACCGTCCTCAAAATAGGCATAACCAGGAGGCAAAATCACCGTTCCGGTTAAAAGCTGCCGCCCCGTTTGTGAGGCATCAAAAGCAGCCAGATCCCAACTGGCAGAAAGCCCTTGCAGATAATTAAATCGACCATAGGGAGCGTGCTGCACAACAATGTCAGAAGGCAGGCTCAAAGCAGAGGCATCACCGTGCTGCGGCAAAAAAAGCAGCTGGGGTAATGCGTAGAAGGCATAGTCGCTTACCGGCGTGGGCGGAGCTTCGTCTGCAAAGGCAACAGGGCTCAGAGAAAACACCAGAACCAGGCCAAGCAGGGCACCAAGAAAACGCTTCATAGTTCCTCCATCCTCATAGTTGCCCCTCCACGTGCCAGGCGCGTCAGATAATTCTGATAGGCCTTTCTGGTCTTCCACTGGGTGAGATGGCCTATGTAGACCTTTTCTCCATCCTGCATGATAAAATCCCGCCCGTCATCGCCCTTGATGTAGTCCATGTTGACGATGTAACTGCGGTGGCAGCGCAAAAAGGACGGCAGGGTGAGCTGTTGTTCCATGTCGTCAAGCGAAAGATAGGTCTCAACGGTCTCATCTGCCAGATGAATCTTGCACTTTTTGTTGAATACTTCCACGTACCGAATTTCGCTTTGCCTGATGCCGCGCTTTCTGCGCTCTGTGGTTACGCAGAGCTCGTCGCTTTTCATCTCAAAATGCCGTGCCGCCCTGCCCAGGAGTGCGAGCACCTCTTCTTCGTCCAAGGGCTTGGTGAGATACTGTTGGGCATGAACCTTGTAACCAAAGGCGGCAAAATCGGGGCTGGAAGTGGTAAAGGCAATCCAAACATCTTCGTCGAGCTCGCGAATCTTTAGCGCCGTGTTTATGCCATCAGCAGAGCCCTCAAAGTATATGTCGAGAAAAATCAGCTGAAACATGTGCGCGCGAAACGAAGAAAGAAACTGCTCTGTGTTCTCATACACGTGCGTGTTGGCCGAGATACCGCTCGCAGCAACTATACGCCGCAGGGTGTGTGCATCGCCTGCATCGTCCTCGCAGAGTGCTATGTTGATGGTGAGCATGCTGCACGTACCCCTATCGTTGCGCCAGCCTTACCGATTGCTTCATGCCGTTGTTTCCATACATTCTATCACGCTGCTGAGCATTTCCTACTCATGAGATTTTCGTTTTGTCAAGTAATTTTTACGCCCATTAAATGCTCGATTTTCCGGGCCCCAAAGGCACTTGTTCACTCCGGTGAGGTCTATAGAATTATTAGTGGTATTCTGCGCCATTTTTACACAGAAAAAGCAGTCAAATGTTGCAGGGTAACACAAGGGGACGGGACACAAAGAGCACTGAGGGAACGAGGGTAAAAGAGTGACGAATGCTACGTCAGACTGTGTGAAAAGGCCCACTTTCGTCATTCCGGGCTTGACCCGGAATCTTCTAACATGCGGATTAAGATTCCGGGTCAAGCCCGGAATGACGTTTTCACACAGTCTGACGTACCCCTGTTCCGCTTCTGGCCATAGCGAAGATGAAGGAGAGCCGGCATGATACCTAAAGCTCAAATAATACGTTTAAAAGAGGGTCTAGTGAAAGCATTGCTGCTTCTGCTCTGCTTTGTGCTGGTGGCAGGAATTACCCCATTGGTTTCTGGCATAACCTTGGTTACCGCTCTTGAGAGCGAAAGCGATGAGGGGGACGGCTCCCCTGAATCCTCGGAAGGCGAGGGGCAAGAGAATCCTCCCCCAGTCCCCGCTCCTGGTGAACCGAGCACCCCAACAGCACCGCCCGCCAATGCCATCCCGGCAAATCCTTCTGGCCCAAGCCAGACTCCCGGTGCTGCGGGAGGCACCCTGCCGCAGCAGGGTTACGTCACGTATATAGCAGCTTTTGACGAGCTGGATGAGTCTACGCTCTGGCAGGGTTATGACCTGGGCGAGATAAGCTCACAGGAAGACCTTGAGCTGCCAAACACCTTGACCGGTAGAGACACATGCGGCAACCCTGTTACGATAGTAGGCGTTACCTGGAAGATAGCAGACGACGCGCTCGGCTTTCCGGGCACGCCCTTTGACCCGGCAGTCTCGGCAAACTACGAATTCTCGCCAAAACTCCCGGAGGGCTTTGAGCTGGCAGCCGGCGCAGAAACACCGACTATCTCGGTGTTCATCCGGCCAGACGGCAGCAGGGGCATCACGCCCCTGGCAGCCCATGTTTGGAATGGTGAGGGCAGCCTGCTTGCCGTGGCAGACGGCGACACCGTAACCATAGCGAGCGGTGCAATCGGCACGCTGACGATACCCGCAGGCGCAACCGTTGCCATCGATGGCACGGCGTCGGTGATAAACGACCTCGAACTGAACATCAATGCCGGCGCAACCGTCAAGTGGCAGGCATCACTCACGATGACCGGCCCCTCAACGCTTTTCCTCTCTGGTACGGGGACCTTTGAGATGACGGGTGGCCTGGTAAGCTCTGCCGGCAGCTACGCTCTGTGGATTAATACCGCTCCCACCAAAGTACTGATAAACGGCGGCGCGGTTACCTCGACGAGCGGCTATGGGGCTATTCTATTGTCGAGTGGGGAAAGCCAGGAAATAGCGGTAAGCGCTGGAACGGTGAGCACCACCTCGGGCATTGCCATCGAGGCCACTTATAGCACGCCCCTTGCTTTGATGATAAGCGGCGGCCTGGTGAGCTCCCAAACTCATAGCGCGATATATGCGGGCAATGCAGGCAGCACCGTAACGGTGAGCGGCGGTACGGTAACCACCTTGGACAGCGTCAACCCTGTTATCTACATGGTAGGAGCGCCAGCCGATGCAGGCTTTGTCAACGTGGTGGTAAATGGGACGGGTTATGTGTTCACAGATGCTGACAACTCAGCAATCTTTACCTCCGGCAGCGTTTCTGTTGCCGGCAGCGCCGAGGTGCGCGCCAACTCGAGCGTTACCATTAACGCCAGAGGCGCGGGCAGCAGCGTGGCGGTGAGTGGCGGCACGGTGAGCACCATCTCGGGCCGCGCCATTAGCACCTTTGATGCCAGCAGCAGCGTAGCAGTAAGCGGTGGCACGGTAGAAGCCATGGGAGCAGGAGGATTTGCCATTTTTTGCTCCGGTGTAGCCGTAACGGTGAGTGGCACCGGAGTGGTAAGCGCTGCTCAGGCAAGCAGCACGGCAATACGTGCCAATAACCCATGCCTGGTCACGATCTGCGATGCAGGAGAGGTGCGGGCTACGGGAGCAGACAGTATCGGCATACAAAGCGACTACTCCATTGTGGTCAAGGACAGCGCCACGGTGAGCGCCACCACCGGAAGGGCCATTTACACCTCTGTGAATAACAGTAGTACGGTAAGCATAAGCGGCGGCACCGTAAGCGCCACCACCGGTGATGCTATCTATGCCCTTCAGGCGGGCTGTGCACTTACCGTGAGCGGTGGCACCGTGGAGGCTACGGGTAGCGGTAACGCCGTGCACCTCAACGGCAGCAACGATACGGTTTTGATATCCGGCGGCAGGGTGTGCGCCCGGGAGGGTTATGCGCTGCTCACCCATACTACTGCGTACAGCAATCTCACGATAAACGGTGGCCTGCTGTTTGCCTATGGCACAAGGATCGCGGGCTTCAGCGACACTGTCCTCTGGACCGCGCAGCTGGGCGGCACGTTTCCAGACGCAGCAGGAGCTGGCCTCATCGTTGCTTGGGACCAGGGGGTAGGCACCACCACCTACAACGGGGGAGCCAGCACCGATCTGGTCGTCAACCCGGCCACCGGTGCCACGGCGGTCTGGGCATTCAGCGGAGGTGCACACGGCATCTCCTACGCAAACGGTGCAAACACCGGGTTCTTGCCTGTTGGTGGGGTTACGGTCTTGACTTCGGGCGATCTGGATCTGAGTGTTGACAACTCCAGCTCGTCAGGAATTAACTGGCACTGCGACGCTACGGGCGCCAACTACACCATTACCGGCGACGTTACCATCATAGGCACAAAGACCGGTGCTGCCAGCGGCATCACTCTCGACATACCTGCGGGAGCAACGGCAACGTGGAGCGCAACGCTTGAGATAAGCGGCAGCGCTGACGCGGTGACCCTGCCCGGCAACGGAACCCTGGCAGTGCAAAGCGGAGAGATCGCAGCCGACTCCGGCCATGCCGTCTTTGCCACCGGTACGAGCAGCACCGTGGTGGTGAACGGTGGTGCGGTGAGCAGCAGCACAGTCAGTGCCATCAGGTGTACCGGAGCAGGAAACACGATAATGGTGAGTGGTGGCCTGGTAACCAGCGCGGGTACAACAAGTGCTAATGCCGCTATCTTGATGACCGATACATCAACGGGAACCAGCGCAACCGTGAGCAACAACGGCTCAGTAGAAGGAGCGGGAGGCGCGATAAGAACAAATGGTGGTCAGGTGGCTGTGAGTGGTAACGGCTCAGTTAAAGCAACGGGAATCGCAATCTACACTGCCTCTGGCCAGGTAACGGTAAGCGGCAACGGCTCAGTAGCCGCATCGGGAGCGGGAGAGACGATACGGACTACCTCTGGCTCGATAACCGTAAGTGGTAGCGCCGGAGTTGTATCAACGGGAACGGGAATCACGATAAGAACAGATGATGGCCAGGTGACCGTGAGCGAGAGCGGTTCAGTACAATCTGAGCGAAGGGCTATTAACTTTAACGGCGCCGGCAATGTGTTGATAGAGGGAGACGCCAGGGTAAGTACCAGCAGTAGCGCGGAAAGGGCAATAGACCTCTACGGCGGCTCCGCTACCATCCTTGGCGGAACAGTGAGTGCCGCTGGAGGAGGAGTCATCGGCGCCGACAACGTCTCAGGTGCCGCAAACAGCACGGTTACAGTAAGCGGAGGCACCGTGCGTAACAACGCTGTTAATAACGCTGCTATAAACATGCCATTACCACCAGCTGGTTCCGGCACGGTCAACGTCACCATAAGCGGTACAGGCAGAGTAGAGAACACCGGAAGCGGCAGGTGCATCACCTCCTCGGGTAGCGTGCTGGTGGAGGATAGTGCCGTGGTGATGAACTCCAGCACCACGAATGCTGCCATTTTCTCAGGAAGCGGCACCAGCACTACCGTGCGTGGTGGCCTGGTGTTTTCCTATGGTACCGGCATCAACGGCACAGCAAATGTAATCTCAGTTGGCTTCATGGACGCGGGCACACCAACGGTCATCGCCCCCGGCGTGGTCATAGCATGGAATCAGACGGCGGGAGCGGCACTAACTCCTGCCCACACCTATGAGCTGCGCACCGAGAACCATATCCTCACCGCGCCCGCAAGCGTGGATGCTCAATGGGGCAACCATGTTACGAGCGGCGGCGGCATCTCCTATGCCAACGGCACCAACACCGGCTTTATTCCCCTGCCGGTTGTGGTGACCAAGGCAAGCGGCCTTATGGCTACCGACCCTGCCCCAATCTCGATTGCGAACAGCGTTACCACCGCGCAGACCTTTGACCTTAACAGCATCGTACTCAGCGCAACGGATCATGGGGTTAGAAGCTATACGCTTGGCGCTTTCACTGATGTGGCGGGTGCAGGCGTATTGGCTTCTGCTCCTACGTTGAGCGGCACTAACAATGCCACGTTGACGTATCAGGGCGCAGGGGCTGTGACCGGTACGGCAACGCAGGTCATCAATATCATTACGGAGGAGTATCAGGATATAACTGCAACCATCACCTTTGAAGCTATTGACACCATCCCCCTTTCTATAACGGGAATCACGGCAAATAATAAGACCTATGACGGCACAGCTACCGGGTCATATTCCGGCACGGCTGCTCTTGTTACAACCAACGTGCTGGCGGGCGATACGGTGAGCCTTTCGGGTACGCCGGTTGTCACCTTTGCCAGCGCGGGTGTGGGCACTGCCAAGACGGTGACGATCACCGGGCTTTCACTTTCCGGTGCGGATGCCTATAAGTACGTACTTGATTTGGCGGGCTACACCGCCGATATCAGCACACGCGCGCTCACGATAACCGGTGTGAGCGCTGTGGGCAGGGCGTATGATCCCGGCAACACCTCGGTGAGCCTTACGGGCGGCACGCTGCAAAACGTGGTTGCAGGCGATGCCGTGACTCCGGTTGTCCCGGCTACCGGCACCATTGCTACAGCTGACGTGGGTGTCAACAAGGCCGTTACTCTTGCTGCGATAACGCTTACCGGCGCTGATGCGGCAAACTATACCCTCACGCAGCCTGCGGGCATAACGGTGAACATCACCCAGGCAATACCCGCCGCCCTTACGTGGCCGAGTGCCGGAGCTATTACCTACGGCGAGGCGCTTTCCGCGTCCAGCCTGACAGGCGGCTCCACAACCGGCTCATGGGCGTGGGCGGCGCCTGCCACGATTCCCATTGTTGCCAACAGCGGCTACAGCATAATCTTTACTCCCACGGATACGATTAACTACGACTGGTCGGGCGTCCAGCTCACTCGGGAGGTGAGCATCTCGGTTACCAGGGCAACGCTCACCGGAGTGCCTCAGATCTATCAGGTGGCAGAGAGCCACGCTTTTGACTACAGCTTTGACTTAACAACGCTTCTGCCCTCTGGCATGAACACGGCAGGGGTGAGCTACGCGCCGTTGATTAGCTCAAATGCAGCTGGTTTGCTGGGCGCGCTGACGTACATCTCAGGCAGCACCTTGACTTTGCCGGTTCAGTCTGTGGCCGGCGTGGGCACTACGGCAACGATAACCGTTGCGGTTCCCAGCGCCAACTACCATGACTTTTATGTAGACATCACGGTTACGACCATAGCCAAGACCCCGGTGACCATCACGGCTCAGATGAACAGCGGCACGTACCACGGCGGCTCCCACTCCTATAGCAACGCTGTTGTGACAGAGAACATGAGCGGTAACCCCGTAAGCGGCGTCATCCTTGTGGCGCTCTATGAGTCCACAGACGGCGCGGGCTACAGCAGCCCTGCTGCCCCTGTGAGCGCAGGTGCCTATCAACTGACGCTCTCCGTGCCGGCTACTCACCCGACCCACTCGGGTAGCAACGTATTTGCCTTCACCATTGAAAGGGCAACCGTGACCATCATTGCTGATAACATAACCGCAGTTGCCGGAAGCAGCCAGCCCTTGTATACCTACCAGATAAGCGGGCTGGCAACCGGCGAAGTGCTGTCAGTTCTGCCTGTGGTGAGCTCTCCTACCGCCAACATGATTGTGGTAGGCACCTATCCCATAGTGGCAGCTGGCGCAGTGGTCCCAAGCACGGGCAACTATAACGCTGGCATCATCTATGTCAACGGCACGCTCACCGTGAATGCAGCACCCGTTACCCCACCGCCTGTTGACCCTGTGCCTCCAACACCCCCGACACCCCCTGCTGACCCTGTGCCCCCGACACCCCCTGCAGATTCTGCAGCCCCAACACCAAACACCTCCCTCGGTCTCACGAGCTCCACGGCAGGCAGCACACCCACAGAAGGCAGCAGCTCAGAGGCCGCAACAAGCTCTGCCACCTCATCAAGCAACAACACGAGTGTCACGCAAGGAGAAGGAGCTGGGTCATCGGGCGCCATAGAAAACCCTGCCACCCCGCTTGTCTCATCAAACAACGATTCTGCCAACAGTTTTGCGGCCTTCCCCTGGTGGATACTCGCACTGATAACGGCAGCTGCAGCTGGCGGCATACTAGCTCTCGTATTTTGGAAGAGAAGTAAGGCAACAAGGTAAGTAAAAGGGCCGGGTCGTTTTGTCCAGAGGACAAAACGACCCGGCCCCAGGTTTGAACCCGGTTTGAAAGCAGAAGCTTACAAGCGGGCTTCCCAGATTCCGTGAAGATTGCAGAGCGCCTGTACAGCAATCTGGCTGTCTGAGCGCTTGACCTCAAATGAGGCAACCGGCTCATCATTGGGCCCAAAGAGTGCCTCGCCCACAAGCTCGCCGCCGTCAAAGACGCGAATCCACTCGGTGAGATGCTCTTCGGTCTGCGGGTGCGCAATACCCTTAAGGCCAATCGAGACCTTGATAAGCTGACCAGAGGCCAACTCCTCGAGCTCTACATTTGGCGTATGCTTAAGCTCAAAGTCAGAAGCAGTGTCAGTATCCTCTATGGAATGAATCTCTTGTACAACACCATCATTTACTTCAGTCACGGCATTATCGATATTTGCTGTGTCACTCATGTTGACCTCCCGGTTTTTTTTCAATAGTAAGGGCCTTTAGCGGCTCGTCGTAGTGTAGCACAAGTGACTCATGGGGACGGGGAAAGTGACTCAGTGGCACAGTGGGGTCAGTTCCTGCCGCGTTTGCACGCAAAAAGACGACTTTTACAGCATTTTAGCCCGATTTGGGGGTTTTTTGAGCCAAAAGTCGTCTTTTTGCGTGCAAACGCGGCA
>WRBR01000002.1 GCA_009784425.1 Coriobacteriia bacterium
GGCAGCGGCGGAGGGGTGGGGTTGGGGTTGGGGTTGGGGGATGAGGGTGGGGGGCGGCGGAGGGGCTGGGGTTGGGGGCGAGGGTGGGGGTGGGGGCACAGGGGAACACTTTTGTCGTTCCCTTATGAGGTTAAGTTGGTTATAATTATGCGCAGTGTGGGCTTAACACCAATTTACAGATTAATATGCAAGAACCAACAGTTTCTTTTTGGAGGAAAAATGGAAAACCAAAACGAGTGGCAAAGTGTTATCAACGGAAAGCAGTACGATTTTTCTTATCAGATTATTCAGAAAAAGCCCAATCTCTTTATTAACGGAGAGCCTACAGTAATCAAACCAGGATTTTGGGGGTCTTTTTTTGGAGTCGAGCAGGAAATAAATCTTGACGGACAAGAGGCAACGTTTGCCATCCCCAAGAAAACGCCCGACATTGCAGTAAACGGCGTTTTTCTCCGAAGTGGCAAACCCTTTGAAAAGCGCCCTTTTTGGGTTTTTATCTTCGCAGCTATCTGCCTTGCGATCCCCATTGCTTCGCTGGGCGGCGCCTTGCCTTTCTTATTAGGTTTTGGCGGCGCGGCCCTCTGCATGATGGTATCCAGGAGCTCTCTCAAGCCTTTCCTCAGAGTGATTGTCTGCGTTTTAATAACGCTGGTTGCATGGGGATTGCTCCTAGCTTTACTCTTTTTCCTTGCCGCGCTTTAGTAAAAGAGGCCACTGTGTCACTTGGGCGTCAGGCTTGTGTAAGAACCCCTGTCACCCATATTGTCTGAGCAGTGCGCGAAGCCGAAGGACCCAGGTAGTGAATCGCTGCCTGGGTCCTTCGGCTTCGTTTCGCTATGGGCGACAACGAAGAGGGGTTTTTGCGTACTCTGGCGAAGGTGTCGTGGGGACGGAGCGTGTCTCAAAATACGATGTCGTCTTCATTGAGGCGCATGAAGAGGGGGTCACCGATGGTGGTGGCGAGGTTGGCTGGCAGGTCGCCCCAGGTGCAGGTGGCGGCTTGGTCTTCAATGGCGAGGATGTTGCCGAGACCGAGTCTCTTCCATACTTCTGCTGAAGAGTTGGGCATCACTGGGGCAAAGAGTGCGGCGATGATGCGCATGCTTTCCAGGACGTTATAGAGTACGAATGACAGGCGGTCGGCCTGTGTGGGTGCCTTGGAGTCTGCCAGGTCCTCGCTGCGTGAGATAGCTTCTTCCGCCTCAGCTGCGGCAAGCTTTGCCAGGGTCCAAGGGGCGCTTTGCTCTATGTAGAGGTTGGCGGCATCCACTAGTTCCATGACCACATTCATGGCGCCGGAGTAGTCCTCCGCGCTAAAGGCGGCGGCGTAGCGGTTGTGCAGGCCGCCCTTAACCAGCTCGGCCAGGGGGTTACCCATCTCAGCAGTAAGGCGCTCTGTGGTTTTTTCCCAAAGCTCGGGGGTCTTGCCTCCCAGGTATTTGGCGGTCATGTTGAGTGCGCGCGAGCAGAGGTTGCCCCAGCTGTTGGCTAAGTCGGCGTTGTATACCTGAATCATGCGCTCCAGTGAAATTGAACCGTCGGTTCCAAATTGTACGTCACGTAAGAAGTAGTAACGGTAGCCGTCCACGCTCAGGATGTCTATCAAGGCGTACGGGTCCACGGCGTTGCCTTTTGACTTGCTCATCTTCTCGCCCTTGGTGAGCAAAAAGCCGTGGGCAAAAACCGTCTCGGGCAGCTCAAGGCCGGCGGCCATCAGCATAGCCGGCCATATCACGCAGTGAAAGCGAATGATGTCCTTGCCCACAAACTGAACCTGAGCCGGCCAGTATTTGGCAAAGCGCTCTTGGTCTTCCGGCGCGTCGCTGCCGTAGCCAAGAGCCGTTATGTAGTTAAGGAGCGCGTCCACCCACACGTAGCTCACGTGTCCGGGCGCAAAGGGGATGGGCACCCCCCAAGAAAAGGTTGTGCGCGAGACGCTCAGGTCTTTCAGGCCGCTGTTAACAAAGGAGAGCACCTCGTTTCGGCGTATCTCCGGCTGTATGAACCCCGGGTTGGCCTCGTAGTAATCAAGCAGAGGCTGCTCAAAGGCGCTCAGTTTGAAGAAGAGGTTCTCCTCTTCCACATAACCCAGGGGCCTTTGGCAGTCGGGGCAAAGCGGGCTGCCGTCGTTGTGCTTGCTTGGCAGGCCCTCGGCTTGGCGCTCTTCGGCAAACTCGGCGAGCTGCTCGTCAGAGAAGAAAGTCTCGTCCGGCACGCAGTAGTAGCCCTGGTAGGTGTCCAGGTAGATATGACCCTTGCTGTGGAGCTGCTCAAAGAAGTACTGCACCCCTTGGGCGTGACGCGGCTCCGTGGTGCGGATGAAGTCGTCGTAGGTTATCTGCAGGGTTTCCCAGGCATGCTTGAACTTGGGGGCAACCTCGTCCACCCACTCTTGGGCCGTTTTGCCCTCGGCTATTGCTGCCTGCTCTATCTTTTGTCCGTGCTCGTCAAGGCCTGTGAGAAACCAGACATCCTTGCCGTTGCTGCGCATGAAGCGCGCCAGTGCGTCGCTCGCCACCGTAGTGTAAGCGGTGCCCAGGTGTGGCGCCGCGTTGACGTAATAAATGGGGGTTGTTAAATAGTATGTCTCTTTGTTCATGCTTCTCAATTCTTAATTCTTATTTCTTAATTCTTATCTGTTAAGTACTCTACGGCGGAGAAGACGGCTATCTGTCCCTCGCCTACTGCTTTGGCTATTTGCATTGGCTTGCCGGTGCAGTCGCCGGCGGCGAATACTCCGCTGAGGTTTGTGTGCATGGTGGCGTCTACCTTAATAAAGCCGCTCTCGGTTTCAAGCGCGGGCAACATGCTGGTGGGGGCAACGCCGGGTCTGAGGACAAAGACTCCGTTAACCTCCAGCTGCACCTCCTTTGGCTTGGCACCGCTTGCGGCCTCTTCCTCGCTGGGGCGCTCGGAAATAACCACGCCGGTCACTCCCAGGGCGTCGCCTTCGATTGAGAGCAGGCGTCCGGCGTAAGTCTGCACACGCGAATCAAGGTCGGCCGGTATTTCCTTGGCCACCAGATGCACGGTTGCGCCAATCTCGGCCATGAAGTTGGCCTCTTCGGCAGCCTCGTCAGAAAGCCCCACTATCAATACCGTGGAATTGCGAAACAGCATGCCGTCGCAGGTGGCGCAGTAGCTGACTCCCCTGCCCAGATATTCTGCCTCGCCCTTGAAGGGCTTGCCGCCGCTTGCTGCCCCGCAGGCGATGATTATCGACTGGGCCTCAAGGGCATCGCCACTTGTGGAAACCAGGTATTTGTCCTGCAGGGGAAGGATGGTGAGAACCCGCGCTTCAAGAAACTCCACGCCCATCTTTTCTGCCTGCGTGTGCATGGTGTCAAGAAGGTGCATGCCGCTGACCGAGTGCATGCCGGGATAGTTATCCACTAGGTGCGCGGCAGCCAGGGGGCTGTGTTGTCTGTGGTTTGAGATGACCAGTACCTTTTTGTTGCGTGCCCGGGCGGTGATTGCAGCCGACAGCCCTGCCGGTCCGCCGCCAATGATGATGATGTCGTTGCTCATGTGCTCTCCATCTAGTTGTTTAAAGGGAGGCTCGTGCCGCCCTCTCCAAGGCCCAAATAATGAAACTTTCGTAGAGCTCTTCGTTGCTGATGCCATTATACTCTGCGGCATGCGGCAGCAGTGACGTGCCGGTCATGCCGGGGACAGTGTTGGTTTCGATGACCCAGACCGTATCCTCGTCGTCAACAATCATGTCCGTTCTGCTTACGCCAAAGCAGCCGAGCCCCTCGTGCGCCACCAGGGCTGCACGGTTAGCCTCGGCGAGGACTTTTTCGCTGATGCGTGCGGGAATGATGTGATCGCAGCCGCCCTCTGTATACTTGCTCTCAAAGTCATAGAATTCGTTTTTGGGAATAATCTCAATGGCCGGAAGCGCCTGGAGTTCCGTGCTCCCCAGTACCGAGATGGTAATCTCAACACCTTGCACATAGCGCTCTGCCAATAACACCTCAGTTCCTGAGTCAAAAGACTCCTCAACTGCCCGCTGCAGCGTTTTGGCATCCTTGGCAATAGTAATGCCAAAAGAAGAGCCCTCCTCGCTGGGCTTGATAACCACCGGAAGGCCCATAATCTTAAGAACGTACTCGTGGCTTGCAGCGTGAGTGCCTCTTTGGCTCCTTTTAAGGCGAAGCGAGCGCGGTGTCTTGAGCCCAAGCGCCTCGTAAATGATCTTTGAGCGGTACTTATCCATTGCCAGCGCGCTTCCTAAAACACCGCTGCCGGTATAGGGGATTCCCATGTGCTCAAACACGGCTTGCAGCGAGCCGTCTTCTCCGCCCTTGCCGTGCAGCGCAATGAAGGCAACGTCGGGGTTGAGTTGTTTGAGCTCTTCTAAAAACCCCTTGTTGGCGGTGTCTACTTTGACTACTTTGTGCCCAGCGGAGGCGAGCGCCTGCTCCACGTTGGCTGCGCTTGAAAACGAAACCTCTCGCTCATTTGAATTGCCGCCGCACATTAAGGCAATGGTATAAGATTGCAACACGGTTAGACCTCGCATATCGTACCTGCGCTTCTGGGGGAGCGCCGCATGGTTGCTTGAATTATAATCATAGCATGAGCACACGAATAAACATCATGTTGTTTGATATCCCTGGGCTGGAGACAGTTATGGCTGACCTGGGGCAAAAGCCGTATCGGGGGCGTCAGTTGGCCGAATGGCTGTATGGGCGCGGTGCCAAGAGTTTTGAGGAGATGGATAACCTGCCGCTTTCTCTGCGCCATTCGCTTAAGGAGCGCTTTGATCTGTGGCAGCCGAGCCTTGCGCGGCGGCTCGAGGATCCGAACGGCACGGTGCGCTATGTATTGGAGCTTGGCGATGGCTGTTTGACCGAGGCGGTTGCGCTTCCCGCGACTGGGCGACTGACCGTTTGTTTTTCTACCCAGGTGGGCTGTGCTTTTGGTTGTATCTTCTGTGCTACCGGCAAACTTGGCCTCAGCCGCTCGCTTTTGGCGGGCGAGATGCTCGCTCAGCTTGCCGTGGTGGCTGCTGATTTTCCTGACACCCGCATAAGCAACGCGGTGGCTATGGGTCAAGGCGAGCCCTTTGCCAACTACGAGGCTACGCTTGCCGCGCTGCGTATGATGAATAACCCCCAGTTGTTTGGCATTGGCGCACGGCACATCACCGTATCAAGCGCCGGGCTGATCCCTCAGATTAAGCGTTTTGCCGGGGAGCCTGAGCAGTTTACCCTGGCCATCTCTTTACATAGCGCTGAGCAGCGTACTCGCGACTATCTCATGCCGGGCTTTAGCGCACAGCCGCTTTACAAGCTTCGGCAGGCGCTTGTTTCTTATATGGCAGAGACGTCTAGGCGTGTGTCTTTAGAGTACGCCCTGATTGAAGGGGTGAACGACAGCAAACAATCACTAGCTAGCTTACTAGCTTTTTGTGACGTACCTGCGCCTGGTTTTCACGTGAATCTTCTTTCGCTTAATCAGATCTCTGGCTTTTTGCCTGATGCGCCCGCGCTGCAGAGAGCAAGCTCCGGCGCCTTGAAACGTTTTGAGCAGGATCTTCTACGTGCTGGGTTGAGCGTCACCAGACGAGTTTCCAAAGGCGAGACCATCGCAGCTGCCTGTGGACAGCTGGCGCACCGGTAAGTCTATCTTTCTCGCATCGCAAGGCTTCCACCGTACCCCTCCTCGTCCCCTGCGCTTTTGTCGCAGTCAGCAGGAAGGGGTGGTTTACTCAAAATGACGGAGGTGGAACATCCTGGAGTGCAAAAATGCAAAGGGAGTGGCACCCAATGCCACTCCCTTTACTTCCCTAACCTTAGCATTCCCCCAGAATGCTTTTTTATAGGGCGAGTTGTTTGCCCAACTCTCCGCCTGACCCTAAGGAATCCCGTGTTACAAAACTCTTTTAGTGCACCTGCTGTTCGTACTAACCCACCAAACGCTTCTCAGAGGAGAGGAGGCTATTGCCCTGTTTTTGTTGCAGGTCTATTGTATGTTGCTGGGCATTCTCTTGTACAGACCTGTTTATCCGGCCAGACGGGGCTTGACAAATTCGTCTTTTTATGATTGTGCTGTTAGCCTTGGTGTCCCTGGGCCTCAAGGTTGTCCCATTGAATATCAATCTGAGCTTGGGCTTCTTCTTCAGCTGCTTCGTCTCGCGCGCTTTTTTCACCTGCGTCACTCTTGATAAGGCTTGCCGCAGTCTTTGACTTTGAAGCAAGGCTCTTGTAAGAGTCAACCAATGACCTGGTTGTTTTTAAGACGCTGCTTATCTGGCTTTCTATCTCATTGCGTATGTTTTGGTTCTTGCTGATAGTTACACCGAGAACCACAGCAGCTATGGTCAGCCCGCTGACAAACGATATAACCTGAACGGTAGTTTTATTCATCTGTGCTCCTTGTCTTGATGATCTCTGATTAGCGTAACGAATACCCTCACTCGTACTAGCAAGCTAGCTCATGGCGCTATTGCCAGTTCACATTGCTCACTTGTTGGTCGATTAACCTGGGCGGCGCTACCTCTTTGTCCTCAATCGCGGCTAGGATGCGCTCGAGGTCGTTCTCGTCAGAAAACTCAATTTCAATCTTATTCTTTCCTCTGACGGTTTTGACTCTCACGCCAGTTTGGAGCAGCTTCCGCAGTTTGCGGGCAGCAATTCCAAACGACCGAGGTGAAGGTATTCTTTTCGTTCGCTCAAGACCTTGACTGCTGTAGAGGCGTGCAATGTTTTCAGTTTCACGAACTGTAAGGTTTTCCTCTACGATTTTCTTAGCAAGCTTGATTCTGGCCTCTTCGTCAGACAGGGAAAGTATCGCTCTGCCGTGCCCTGCTGAAAGAAATCCTTCTATCATCATGTCCTGAACCTCTACAGGAAGATCCAAGAGTCTCATTGCGTTTGAGATAAACACTGTGGACTTACTAAGCGCCTCAGCAAGATCCTTTTGCTTGCAGCCGCTTAAATCTATCAGCCTGCGATAACCCCGCGCCTCTTCAATTGCGTTGAGGTTGTCTCTTTGCAGATTCTCAACCAGTGCAATCTGCTGGGACTCAACATCATTAAGGATAAGTATTTTGGCGGGAATGGTTTCGGTGTCAAGTCTTTTGCATGCCTGCCAACGGCGCTCTCCCGCAATAATCTCATACCCGTCACCCATCGGGCGTACCAGTATTGGTTGCAGCAGACCGTCTTTCTTTATTGAATTCTCCAGCTCCTGCATATGCTCTTCAGAAAAGCCTATACGAGGTTGGTTGGGGTTAGGGTTGATTTTATTGAGGGGTATTTCTCGGTAGTCAACATTACTGCCGGTTTCTGCTGTTGCGTCCTTGAGTAAAACACCCAGTCCTCTTCCGAGTCCGCCTTTAGCCACGATGTATCACTTCCTTTGCTAGGTCTCGATAGGCTTGTGCTCCCTTGCCTTTGTTGTCATAGGAGAGAATCGATTTACCAAAACTTGGCGCCTCTGCCAAACGAACAGTTCGAGGCACCATAGTTTCAAACACCTTGTCTCCAAAGTGCTCCTGCACTTCTGCCACCACTTGTTTGGCGAGCGAAGTGCGCGAGTCATACATGGTCATAAGCACGCCCATGATTTCTAAGTCTTTGTTTATGCGGGTTTTGACAATTTTTTCTGTTTCAAGTAGTTTTGTCAGTCCTTCCAATGCATAGAACTCGCACTGGATAGGTATTATCAAGTAGTTTGCTGCTGTAAGTCCGTTGATTGTAAGTTGTCCTAATGATGGAGGGCAGTCAACCAATATATAATCATAGTAACCACGTGTTGGTCGTAACAGCTCAGCCAATCTGTGCTCTCTGGCGTATTCATTCATCAGCTCAACTTCTGCCCCGGCGAGATTAATCGTAGCAGGCATGAGGTCTACCTTTTCAACTACTTGTCTTATTATGATGCTCTCAGCAGGAACCTCGTTAATCAAGCCATCATAAACGCACAGAAGCTCGCCTGCCTTTTCTACGCCAAAGCCACTGGTTGAGTTGCCTTGTGGGTCCAGATCAACTAACAGCACCGCCTTGCCTAGCTCGCCTAGTGCGGCAGCCAGGTTTACTGCTGTTGTTGATTTTCCTACGCCTCCCTTTTGATTGATTATTGTGATGATGATTGCTTCTTTCGTTTCCATTGCGTGTGAATCACCTCTATTTCTGCATAGGCTGTTGCTCAATGCCCGCTAAATAAGACTTAAGGTAAGTATACACAACATCAAAATGAGGACAGTCCACAATTTCTTTTCACGTGAAAAGAAAAGCTCCATCATTGTGGACTTTGAGCTGCAATCTAATAAAAGTACTTAAGATTGCGGGTCAAACCCGCAATGTCGGTGGAAAAGTTTTCACGTGAAAAGTTTTTTCGTCTCGCTTGGGTTGAGTTGGAACAGGAGGGACGGGGTTGGTGTACCACTTTTTGCCTCGGCAAAAAGTGGTACACCAACCCCGTCCCTCCTGTTCCAACTCAGGCGAGGGGGCGTTTGGTTGCCATTCCGGGTCTGCGTGGTAGGGTGATTGAGGGTTGGCCTGTTTTTTCGTACGCCAGGACAAGTCGATGGTTCTCGTTGCCTTCAAACAACAGTGTGTAGGCTCTTGAGCTGACAAGCCGCATGCTCAGCTTGCTGGCGGCAACCGCAGCTCGTTCAAGTTCTGCGTCTTCTGGTTTTCCCTTCAGGGATATGAAGTGCCCGCCAACCTGTAGAAGGGGCGCAGCAAGCTCCAGAAGCGCCGGCAAGCTTGCAACCGCGCGCGCGGTAATTACTGCAAAGGCTTCAGGCTGCTCCAGGGCAAGCTCCTCTGAGCGTGCCGCGCTCACCTTGATTATGCTCAGTAGGTCGTTGTCCTCAACAAAGCCTTGCAAAAACTGTGCCTTCTTCTTATTGGACTCCAAGAGGGTTGTGTGGCGCCCTGAAACAAGCGCCAGCGGTATGCCCGGGAACCCCGCACCGCTTCCCAGGTCCGCCATCTGCCCAGACGGAGCCCCCGTTACCTCGGGTAGTACTGCCAACGAGTCTTCAATATGAAAAACCCTACCAGCGGGCACATCGGTGATGCTGGTAAGGTTCTTTTTGTGGTTGTGTTGTAGCACCGCTTGCAGGTGCTCAAGTAACAAAGGCTGCTTCTGACAAAAATCCTCGCTGCAAAGCGTTTTGTCGCACACCGCTGTTTCCTATCGCTGCTGGCTCAGCTTAACAACAACACAGCGGTTGGGCTCTTCTCCGTCTGACTCAGTAAGCACCCGGCGCTCGTTTCTCAGGATAATGTGTATGATGCGACGCTCGTAAGGAGTCATGGGTCTCAGGCGCACGTCGCAGCGGCCTCGAATACAGCGTGCTGCAGATGCCTTGGCCATAGACTCAAGCTTCTGCCTGCGACGATGGCGATATCCCTCAATGTCAACAATAATGGGGTATCTAAAGCCAATCTTCTTGTTAACGATTGACGCTACCAAAAATTGCAGCGCGTCTAGTGTTTTGCCGTAGCGCCCTATGAGTACTGCCAAGTCGCCTCCCACAACATCCAGGATAAGCTCGCCGTCTTCTCCCTCATACTCGTCGATGGCAGCATCTTCTGCATCAAAGTAGCTCAACAGGCTTCGCAGCGTCTCTAGGGCAGTGTCAGCAACTTGGTCAAGCTCCTCGTCGCTTAGTTCGGGGCTTTCACCGTACGATCTAGACTCCACTACGCCCTGAATATCTTCTGATTCATCCTCGCTGTTTAGTTCTTCTTCAATCTCGTCATCATCAGACTCGTCGTACGCTTCATCTAGGTCTTCTGAATCGTATGCCTCTTCAACTGACTGCTCATCAGTTTCTTCGGTAGTTGTTTCAGCAACTTCGGCACTTTCTTCGTCAAAGCTCATTGTTTTCCTTTCTCTCAAGCACCTGCACGTGAGTGTGCTGTCTTTGATTCTTTCTATAGCAAGCTTTTTTTACAGCTGTTCTAGCGTTTTTTCTTGGGACGAGCCTTTCTTTCAACTCTGTCAACTTCTACCTTCACCGGCTTTACTGCTTCCATTTCTTTTTCTTCTTTTTCGTCCTTTTTCTGCATCCTTATGCGTGAGAGTTGTTGCTGGGCAACTCCGATGTAAGAGCTTACGTCCCAATACAGAAGCACGCCTGCGGGCACGCCCCAGCCAAACCACAGCATAACCACAGACATAATCCCCATCATAACTTTAGTGTTCTTATCTGCGTTTTTCTGAAGCAGCAGCGGTATCATCAACGAGGCGGCAAAGAGCAGCAGCATTATGATGTAGGGGATGACTGCTATGACACCCTGCTCCGCAAACACCTGGCCGGTGGTTACGGTTAGGTCGGGGACAATGCCGTAGAAACTCACGCCTTCAGTGGTGCCAATGCGCTCTTCCAAGGTTCGGAGCACCTGAAACAGGGCAATGAATATGGGCATCTGCAAAAGCATAGGCAGGCAGCCGGCCAGGGGATTGAACTTTGCCTCTTTGTAGAGCTTCATTTGCTCCTGCTGCTGGCGCTGAGGATCATCAGGATACTTTTCCTTGATCTCCTTCATCTTAGGCTGCAGTTTTTGCATTTGATAGGTTGACTTGAATTGCTTTCTGGTTATTGGATAAATAAGCATCCTAAAGATGATGGTGACAAAAATAATTGCCAGACCCCAGTCACCGCACCAGTCATAAAACCAGTGAATCACCCAGAAGATTCCGTCTAAAAAGATATCCCACGCTCCCAAGATGTCTCCTGTTCTCTAAGGCAACACGCTCATCCTGAAGCCCTTATCAATTATTACTATCTTACTACTATGCTAGCTTCTTTCCCATCTCTTCCGGCACCGGGTCATATCCTCCCGGCCGAAAGGGGTGGCAGCGGCCTACGCGCTTGACCGACAACCACGTACCCCTCAGAAAGCCAAATCGCTTGATGGCAATAGAAGCGTATTCTGAGCAGCTTGGTACATATCTGCATGACGGAGGAAGAAGTGGCGAGATGGCATGCCTATATATGCTGATACATACTAGCGCAAGGTGGCGAGGAATGCCAACAATGTAGGAAAAAACCGTCTTTTTTTTCTCGTTTTCTTTCGTTCCCTCAAAAGGGTCGAGCAAATTTTCCTTCGTTCCCTCAAGATGGTCGGGCGCAGAGCCACCCCGCTGCCCCTCTTGTTTGAGCTTCTTTCCCAGGCACTCAAGAGCAAACACCAGGTCTACAAACTCTGCCTCATATATGCTTCTTTGAGCAACCAGTACCACGTCAAAACCGCTCCAGGGGGCCCCTGCCGCACGCGCAGCCTCTCTCAGGCGTCGCTTGGCTCTGCTGCGCCGAGGAGCTGTGCCCAGCTTTTTGCCGGCCACATAGGCCACTCTGCCTAGTTCAGTGTTTTTTCCTTCTTTGTTCTCCCCAGGGCCGTACAGCGAGAAAAAGCCCGTGCCGGCATACCTACTGCCGTGGTCAAAGAGCCAAGTGATTCTATCCTTTGATTTGATGGTATCTTTCATCTGCCGAGAATCCCAAGGCTCTCCCTCGGGCTCGATGATCTAACGCGGCGACGAAACTGTCAGACGCTTGCGACCCTTTGCACGACGCGACGAAAGTACCGCCCTGCCGCCCTTAGTAGACATGCGAGAGAAAAAGCCGTGGCACTTTGCGCGCTTACGCCTGTTTGGCTGATAAGTCCGCTTCATGTTGGTTCCTCGTTCCTAAAATCGTCAACGGCAATTTCTGTGTAGTATCTGCCGTATTGTTGTGTATAACTGGCGAACAAGGAATTGTATTTTTTTTGGCGTCATCTGTCAACTTTGCACTCCTTATGCTTGCGCTAATTTCGCTTGGTGTGGCACTACTTGCGCTGCAGCTGAGTGCGTAGCGCGCTTTCACAAAAATAGGAGCACTCAGAACCTGAATTATGCCTACTTTGACCCACAAAACAGCTACATACGGCTCGCCCCCGCCGCTCAAGAAAAAAAGAAAAATTTCTCTCTCCACAGCAGTGCCTGTGGAAAATGTGAAAAAACAAGTAAGTACGCGCACTTTCCTGTGGAAAACTTTATAAAGAAACATATGTTTGCTGTTGACAAGCACCGGCTTTCTATGCAAAGTAGTACCTCTGTTAGTTCAAAACTGCGTTAAAAAGTGGCTATTTGCCAGCAGTTTAACAGAAAGGCACCTTGAAAAGAGAATCTGTTTTTCTTTGCTCGTTCGTGTACGGGAATCTTTACATTTCCTTTACCTAATCGCAGGATAAAGCTATCACGAAACAACATAATGTTTATTTTTTCACAGTTTCAGTAGGTTTTTCCCCAGGCTGGTCTTAGGTATCTTTCAAGATTTCACACCCTTTTCCCCACCTGTGAAATATTGTGGTAGACAATTTTGAAATTTCCTTGTAATGTGGTGTATCCTACATTTCACTCTGTTTCACAGATGGTAGGCACGGGCTTTTTACCGTAGTTTAAAAGATGGTTTTTCTCGTGCTTTTTCACAAGAAAAGTCCAAATTTTGGGGAAAAGCCTGTGAATTTCAGAAAAACCAGGGATTTCTGTTTTGAAATATCCAGAAATCTTGAAACCGGCTGGTAGCCTCAATGTTGAAACCCGGTAATCATCATGAACGATGGCAACATAGCAATAGAAGACAAAGCCCGGATAGCGGTCTACGACAGCCTTCTTTCTGCGCCTCGCGTAGTTGATATTCCTCCTCAGGATATACAGCAGTTTATCGAGGACATAGCGGTAGCCGCCTACGAACTTTCGCGCCAGCAGGGAGGGCGATTGCCCTATACCGTTATCAGAGAGATAACGGAGAATTTTATCCACGCTGGTTTTTCTGAATGCACGGTGTCTATTCTCGATGAGGGCAACACCCTGCGTTTTGCTGACCAGGGACCAGGAATCACCAAGAAGGATCTGGTGCTAGAGCCCGGCGTGTCTTCGGCAGTCCGATGGATGAAGGACTATATTAGAGGAGTGGGCTCAGGTTTTCCCATTGTGAGGGAATACCTTTCTGCCTCTCAGGGTTACTTGAGTATAGAAGACAACGCAGAAGAGGGTGTGGTGGTAACCATTTCCTTGGTTCCCCGCGTTGCTTCTCCACCATCAGCTGCCGGGTTTGGATATGAGATATCCTCTGTCCCCTCATTTGCTCAAGATGCTGAACTGGGTTCAGCAGGCATCAAAGAGCCTCTTGCACACCAAGGTTTAGAAAGAAACCTCAGCATGCGGGAAGAAAAAACTTTACTATTGCTCAAAGAACACGGTTTGCTTGGACCAATCGATCTGGCAGATCTTCTCGGAGTCAGCGCTCCTACCGCAACCAGGGTACTCCAAAAATTGGAAGAATCCCACATGGTGGAACGCACTCAACTTAGGAAGCGGATTCTCTCAAATGCCGGAATGGCATACATTAAGGAGCTTCTTGTATAGGTAACGATGTGCGGCGCGGGAGGATGTATTAATTAAATATGAGAGAAGTAAGTGACGTTTGGGGTCAGGCACATACCCTTTTGCTTAATACTGCTGAAACCACAGACTTGGCAAAAGTCTGGCTCAGCTATCTTGTGCCGGTTTCTTACGATGAAAACCAGATAGTTTTTGCAGTAAAGTTTCTCCAAGCAAAAAATTGGATAGAGGAGCGGTATCTCCCTTATATTATGGAAGCAATAGCTGCAGTTTTAGGCAGCCCCCGAGAAGTAGTGTTAATTATTGACGAGACTTTGGGTCAATATGCAACAACGGCAACAACCGGTTCCATCAGCATCCCAGCTGGCTCTCCGGTTGACTCTAACCCAGCTGGCCCTGCTGTTCACGCCGGCGCCTTTACAAGCCAGGCTACAAGCCCGGTCACCACGCCTGTTGGTGTGCCCGGCGCAACCAGCTCTTTTCAAGCTGTGGGTACAACAACCCATGAGAACCCTGGTCGCAGCAGCGGCCTCAGCTCAATTTTTGCCCAAGATGACCCCGCTCCGGTTGCTCCGGTTGCCGAGCCTCAGTCTCGCTTAGTCTTTAAGAACTACGTGGTGGGTAACAGCAACTCAATGGCTTATAGTACTTCGCTCAGGGTGGCAGAAAACCCGGGTCTCTATTTAAATCCCCTCTTTATCCACGGAAAAAGCGGCCTGGGAAAAACCCATCTCTTGCGGTCTATAGAAAACTACATCAAGTCTTACCTGTTTGATAAACGGGTGGTGTACTCTCCAATCAATGACTTTATCAGCGATTACGTAAACGCTATAGCCGAAGACCGCAATCTCACTAGTTTCAAGCTTAAATATCACACCTGTGATGTTCTTCTTATAGATGATGTTCAAGTACTTGAAGGAAAAGAAGGCACCACAGATGCACTCTTTGAAATATTTAATATGTTTTATGAGAAGAAAAAGCAGATTGTTCTCAGTGCTGACAGGTCGCCTATTGAAATCAATATTGATGAGCGGTTTACCAGCCGTTTTGCCTGGGGTGCCACTGCAGAGATTCATCCTCCAAACTATGAAATGAAAACAGCAATTCTGAAGAATTACAAGCGTTACTGTTGCAGCTTCTTACAAATCCCTGAAGTGAGCTTTGAAGACGAGGCCATCCAAAAGATTGTTGAACTCTCTGGCTCTAACATCAGAGAGCTAGAAGGCGCCGTTAACAGTCTTATAGCCTTTGCTTCTTCTAACCCTGAAAGAGACATACTCACTCCTATTGCTTGTGGTGATGTGGAGCGCATCCTTGGTGACTCTTTCTTCCATCAATATACTCGCCGTGTTGATTTTGATATGGTTATGCGGGCTGTGGAGTCATATTTTAAAGTGACTCGTGCAGAACTTCTCAGTGAGAAGCGTTCAAAGAATATCACGCATCCACGCCAGGTAGCCATGTATCTCATCAGACAGTTTACCGATATGTCCTACCCAGAAATCGGTGATGGTTTTCATAAAGACCATACATCAGTTATTTACGCAGATAAAAATATCCAGGCAAAAATGGTTAAGGAGGCCAGTATTAAAAAAGAAGTTGAAAAGATTGCCGAGATACTGACTTCTTAGTTTTGTCCTATCATTTACCCTGGTAAAAACCTCTTAAAAGAAAGGGAAATATCTGATAAAAATATCCTGTTTTTTGTTGAAAACTTCTCCCCAATTTTTCCCTTGTTGAAAAATATAGAAGTTGACAACAAAAACTACACAGATAAAATTGCCTATCAAGCAGGAAAAAGAGGAGTTTTTTAAGACTTTTAACACCCCTTATTATTACTGGTTATATATTAAAAAAATTAGAAATAGGAGAGTCAGATGAAATTCACGATAGCAAGAGAGCAACTCGCTCATAGTATACGGATGGTTGCTAAGGCTATGAGTTCTCATAGCACTATTCCGGTGCTCAGTGGTATACACATCAGTGCTGTGGCAGATGGAATCATATTTGAAACAACTGACCTCGATATTTCTATAAGGCACATTGAAGAAGCACTCATAGAAGAGCAAGGTGCCCTGGTTGTGCCGGGTAAGATATTCAACGACATCATCAACAGTCTTCCTGAAGAGGCAGTTTTTCTAGAGAAAACCGGAGAAAAACTGAAAATCACTTGCAGTGGAACCACCTTTGAGATTGCAACCCTCAACGCCTTGGACTTTCCACAGTTCCCTCAGATTATCCCGTCTCGGTCTTTAGAGGTTCCTTCTGTTCAACTATCAAACATGGTTAAAAAGGTGGGAAAAGCTGTTTCTAAAGACGTATCAAGAGCGGTATTAACCGGTATCTACTTTGAGGTAAAAGAAGGACAACTCCGCTTAGCCTCAACGGACTCCTACCGGCTGGCCATCACCAAAGAAACATTAACTCCCGCCCCCGATGCACCACCGATTGAGGAGTTCACTACCATCATTCCAGGCAGCGTACTTGACGAGGTTTGCAGGCTGGCTCCAAACACAGGAGATATCAAAATAGGGGAGAGTGAAAACCAGATTATCTTCCAATTTGGATCCACTACCTTTATCTCTCGTAAGATAGAAGGTAATTACCCCAACTTTGAGCAGATAGTACCTGCAGAAAAAAGCGTGTCGGTGGTAGTAGAAAAAGAGCTGCTTTTAACTGCGGTAAAACGTGTTTCTATTGTGGCAAAAAATGCCAGTCCTATAAGGATATCCCTCCACGCAGACACACAGCAAATAGAGGTTACCGCCCAAACTCCTGATGTAGGAGAAGCCAAAGAAAATATTCCGGCGCAAATTGACGGAGACGAGATAGAGATTGGTTTTAACCATCAATACATCTTGGATGGACTAAGTGTGGCCGGCGGAGAAGAACTGCTGTTTGAGGCGCAGACTTCTATCAAGCCCGGAATCTTCAAATCCATTGGAAATGACGATTATTTCTATTTAACCATGCCGGTTCGCTTAGACCGATAAAAGGTTAAAAAGGTTAGTAACGGCACGATTGTGGAAATTACCAAAATCGAGCTTAAGAATTTTAGAAACCATAAGTATCTCTTGATAGATAATATTGGCTCGATTCTTATCATTGCCGGCAGTAATGCAGCAGGAAAAACAAATACTATAGAAGCGCTGCAGCTACTCTCCATGCATGAAACCTTCAAGAGGGCAAAAATTGAGGAGATGTTATGCACCCTTAGGGCCGCAGAAGAACCGAGCCTTATATCGATTGATATCTACGACCATAACACCCTTAATACCAAGCAGATAGTGTTGCAAGACAACACCCGCACCTATTTCTATAATAAAAAAGAGAGACCAGCCAAAGAGCTCATCGACCTTATTCCGGCCGTATTATTTACCCCTGACGATCTACAGATAATTAAAGGCCCGCCCGAGCAGCGCCGCGACATGCTGGACAGCCTGGGTAAAAGACTCTCAAAATCCTTTGCCCACATCAGAGATGAATATCACCGGGCGCTCAGGCACAAAAACAGCCTACTTAAACAAGAATATATCGACTTAGATTTACTGGAGTCCTGGAATACCAACCTGGCTAAGCTTGGATCCTCTCTCAATAAGCACCGTCGTGGATTATCCGAGCAGCTCCTCGAGGTTGCCACCGCCGCATACAGCAAGATATCCGGGGGAGAAGAGCTGAGGGGTACGTATCTCTCCAACTTTGAGGACCTTGCCTTGGAGCTTTCACAAAACCGCGAGGCAGAGGTCCAGGCTGGGCGCTCCCTCATTGGGCCCCATAAAGATGACCTGAGTTTTACCATCAATGGCTCTGATACTCGACGGTTTGCCTCGCAAGGTCAGCAACGCTCGGTGGCGCTGGCACTAAAAATCGCCGAGATAGAGATACTCCGCAGGGTCTGCGGCAGAAACCCCTTGTTGCTCCTCGATGACGTGATGAGCGAGCTGGACACAGCCCGTCGCACGCACTTCATCGACCTCATTGAAAGCTCAACCCAGGCGGTGCTGACCACCACCAACCTAGGATACTTTGACGAGGAGTTTCTTGAGAGAGCCACAATAGCCCAACTGCAAGACAAGGTCAGGTGAGTAGCATCAAAAAAAACAAAAGAAAAGAACACGAGCTCTCTTTAGGTGATGCAGTTGCCGAGTATCTCAACACCCTACCGCTTGCCAAACGAGGCTTAGTGGTCCACTGGGAGAAGGTAGCAGCACCCCATTTTCTTGAACATACCGACAACGTGGTATACGACTCCAAATCAAAAAACAACACCATATTAGTCTACGTTGACAGCGCAGCCTACGCCAACGAACTCACTATGGACAAAGAGCTCTACCGCATGTTGATGCAAAAAGAAACCAAGAAAGAGATTGCTGACATCAGGTTTCTCGTGTCACGTAAAACCGCCCTCAGAAAACGTTCAACTTAAAGAGTTCTTCAGTGGCCAAGGAGAGTTTGGTAACAGAAAAATACTCTTCTGTGGGAAAAAGATAGAAGGTGTCATCTTCAGTATTGAGGTCTACACAATCGCCTCGCCCCTTATAGTCATACTCGATGTGACAGGAATAGAGCGACGACACCGGCCAACGGAGCAAAAAGGGTTCTCCTTGATAGACACCGCTCAGCGTGAACCCATCCATGGCATGAATCAGGCAACCGGGCTCTTCAAAGGTAATGAAACCCTTTGCGTTGGGAAGTGATTCAATACGAACTGCGGACTCAAAACGGTACGTGCCGTTTTCTACCTCACAACGCACGTTAGAGCGCTCCCACTCATACCAATCAGGGATATGGGAGAATTCCGTATCGCCTGTCTCTGCTTGGAGTTCACCAAACTCACTCATCTCCCAGATCTTGCCGCAGGAGCCACACTGGAGCTTATTTTCCCGCGAGGACATTTGATACTCAGTATTACAGGCTGGGCACTGGTACAGCACCTTGTGAAGACCCTCGGCACGCTTTGCATCTTTAATAGAAACGGCCTTCTCTCTTTGCCATGCAAAATCGTCATACGCAAAGGCAACGTTGAGCTGTGCGTTTATTTCTTCCAGAGAGAGCTCCTGGGTTTCCTCCGCAGAAAAAAGCAGTTTCATCTGGGACTCCACGGGTTTTACCCCACGGTTCCCAACATGCCAGTAAGGCGAATTAACATGGTGCCCGTGCATAATCAGCACCACCACCGGCACATTCATCTTGCGTACCATTTTGCCCAGGGAGGCTGGCAGCACCGAGAAGGTTCCACAGAGCGAATAACGCGCCTCGGGAAACAGAACCACAATGTCGCCGTTATTGCGTGCGCGGAGCATGTTCTTTACCAGGCTGATACTACGTACAAACTTTCGGGTGCCAATGCCACCAGCCGCACGCAACAGCCCTTCGATTCCGATGAATCCATCGATAGCCACCACATAATTAGCCCGACGGGGAAATATTGCCTTTGTCATTATCATGAAATCCATGAATGAATTGTGGTTGCAGAGCAGAAAGTAGGGCGGCTTAAGCTCCTTGGGAAATTCGGTCTTATCCACACGAGCGCGATGCGCCCAAGCTTTTGGAAAACTGAGCAACCAGGTTACCGGAGTCAGAATCCGCCACTGCCTGTTTGGGTGGCGGCGCATATCAAATCTATCGAAGTTCCCTATCAATCAGTTTATCCAATGCCCAGAGCCAGCCCCATTATTATGACACATTGAGAGGATATAACAGGGACGGTTCTTGAAGGGCCTCAAAACCCTATCAATGCCGGCCTGAGTAGCCACACAGATGGCTATCAGTGGAGTAGCAGGAGGCTGCTTGGCAGAGAGCAGGGGATGGTGCCCCAACGATGCTGAAGACAGAGGTATCGTATGTTAAAATATCGATATGAGAGACGAAGCTGTAAAAGACTATATCAGGCAACGTTCGGGGCTGTTTTGGTATTCACCGGAGGACAAGGGAGAAACAGTGCCGGACGACCTGCTTGTTGAGCAAGTGCTCAATTATGGAACCTTGGACGACGTGAAAGATCTCTTTCGCGTACTTGGTGTGGCCAAAGTCTCAGACACTTTTTTCAAGTCTCTCAGTCTGAGCGAAAGGCGCAAGAATAACTATTCTCCCATTACAGTAAACTACTTTACCCTACTGTTCAACCGCTATGTATGACGATGTCCTCACACTCGAGCAACGGGAGTTGCTTGGATTTGTTCGACAGTATAACAAGTCATATTATCTAGTCGGCGGCACTGCGATTGCCTTGCAAATTGGGCATCGCAAATCGATAGACTTTGACCTATTCACTCACGAGCCGATAAATAGGCTCGTGCTCAAGAAAGCAGTCTCCAACTTTGACCCCGATAGCAGGCTTCTGTTTGAGGACACAGATCAGATTCACTTCATAATCAATGGGGTAAAACTGACTTTCTTCTCATATCCTTATGAAATTGAGCATCCAATCAAGTTCAACGATGTAGCAACCATGCCAACCTTGCTTACATTGGCTGCGATGAAGGCCTTTGCGCTTGGACGCAGAGCAAAGTGGAAAGACTATGTAGATCTATACTTTCTGCTTAGAGATAAGTTCACCTTGGAGACCATCTGCACAGAAGCTGACCGATTGTTTGGAAAGTCTTTCTCAGAGCGCTTGTTCAGAGGGCAGCTTGCCTATCACCAAGACATCGACTACGGCGAGGCAGTGGACTTCACGCCAGGATATTCAGTTGAGCCTGAATCCATTCGGGCATTCCTTGTCGAAAAATCGCTGGAAGATGTGATTTGACATACTGGGGATGCCTCTATCTACGTCTAACACATCCTCCGTTGTTGTGCCTTAGCGGGCCCCAGCATATCTTCAAGTTTTAAAACGGTTGGACAAAAGGGGACGGTTCATCTGTCCCGCGGGACAGATGAACCGTCCCCTTTTGTCCCGTCCCCTTTTGTCCCGAATGGGACAGATGAACCGTCCCCTTTTGTCCCTCAGGAGCGAAGAGGCTATCGTCACCCACCTCTTCAAGTTATAAGAAAAAGTCAAAAAGAATTACACTAGTGAGCAGTGTTGAATGATACCTCATAGTACTAGCGCTTAGAGAGGACTGTCGATGAACGATTACGAAGCAAACTCAGTCATTGAATTGCTAGAGACAATAAAGAAGTTTCAGCGCGAATTTGGTGAGTTGACCGACAGCAAGAGCTTCATATTTCGTGGCGCAAAGGACAAAGAGTATTCATTATTGCCAGGAGTATTCCGTAGTTGCTATCAGAAACAAGCAACAAAAGAATTTTCACAGGAAACCTGCGAAACTGGTGCGATTCACTCACGATTCGAATATGAGATACTGTCCCATTATAGTAAGAGCGCGCGCGCCTACTTGCCACCAACTTTACACAAAATTGACTTTCCTTTGCTCCAGTATGCTCAGCATTACGGTGTTCCTACTCGCCTGCTTGACTTCACGGACAACCCGCTAGTTGCATTGTTCTTCTGCTGTGAATCCAAGAGCGAGACTGATGGGGCACTTTGGGTTATTAACACTTCGCCACTTAAAAGGTGGTCTGATAACGGATTGCTAGGCTTTGAGGGTGTTTTCTCTGTTGAGGGGTATATCCATGACTGGTCACTTGAACAGATAACCGATAGCGTCATGTCAGAAATCTCTTCCCGCTCTGACATTGTGCGACCCTTCCCAATAGTACAACGACCTGTTTTCTTTATTCCACCCTATATTGATCAACGGATGAGCGCGCAATCTAGTTGCTTTTTGATATGGGGGCGCCAACATGAGCCTCTTGAGTCTATAGCAGATGCTAGTAATCTTATGCAGCTTAATGGCATGAGGTCTGATGATAATGGCGATCAGAGGTTTCTCGCAAGAATTATTATCCCTGCGCCCAAGAAGCGCAGCATAATGAAAGAGCTAGACGTGCTCGGTGTAAACGAGAAACTGGTATTTCCAGGACTAGATGGAATTGGGCGTTATATTGAAAAACACTATAGGCATGCTTGAGCAGTGAGAGCAAGGTTAATAGATCTTCTTCAGGGAAATCTCTACCTCATTTGTTTTCCGCAATTAGGAGCGCTCCCCGCACTATGTACTTAGAGCCTTGCTCCAGGCACATTGTTCATCGGCGAAAACTCAAGTGATTGTTGATACGGAATAACCGGCGTGTTTTTAAAAGCGATTTCAATTTATTTGGCATAGAACTTCTCCCATAAAAATCTTGCATAGACAACGTATGCACCATATACTTCGAAAGCTATGTCGCGCTGCTTAACTAGAAGACCTAACAGTTCAGGCATTTGCATAGGTTGCTCAACACCATACGCAAGCCCATTATCAAGGAGTGTTACTTTTCCAGACAGCCCAACTACCATTCTCTTAGAAAACGAATGATGAAATGCATTTCTTAAGTCGCCTGTTGCCTCTACATGTGATTTGTCATTAAGCTGATCCAGGAAGGCCTTCAGCCCATCCCACTCTCCCGATGTGATAACTCTTTTTCTTACTAAGCGCTTTTTTCCGCTCCTGCAATCAAGGATGTCCAATACACATTTTATGATTTCTGAGTCATCAATAGAGGACGCTGCAATCGATGACAGAATACCAATCGATTCATAGAATTGTTCGCTCAGTGAACATGGAGATCCCGCTGCTCGTGGAATAAGTGAGTCTGGGTGATTGAGCAAAGCCAGTGATTTTTCTCCAACTGACATTTCTTCTATTACGATTTGCCATGCCTGTAAAGACGACAAGTCATAGCTAAATTGCCTCAGAGCATCAACCAGCGCGTTGGATAGATGAAAAATGCCGAAAGAGCAGCTTTCCCTTAAGTATTGGGCTAATTGATATCGTTTCGGGGGTTATTCGCAGCTCTTTAATTGGCTTAAAAGAGCTAGTTTCTTCATAGGTTTTAAGAAAACTCGCATAAACACTTAACGAGTCTTCCAAGAAGCTACTATCGTTTGGCACTGGCTCACCTCCGAAATAATCACTCTAAATAAAAGTTTAATCGATACTGCCTTCGACATTCACTCAACTGCCTAGAAAAACAAGGTAAAGTCGAGGGTCGCTGGGGGCTCCACAGTGACTCAATAAAACCATTACGCGGAAAACACCTATCCTTCTGCAGCTCCAGATTCACCTGCACCACTGTCTCAACATGCAGCACCTCTATTGGCATGCCCTTGCTCACGCCAAGGCACATGTGGAAGGCTAGCCTATGAAGATGTTCAAATGATTCTTTATAGATAGCAGAGTATCTAATTCGTGAAAAGAGGCTACGGGTCAAAACAAAGCGCAGTTTCAATATTTTTACTTAGGCGCTTGGCCGGGCATGGTATCGGACTGGAGCGCTTAGGCTGTTTACCGGGCAGTTTTTCGCGTGATTATGGGACGCGGGATTGGAGCGCTAGGAAGTCAGGAGACTTTGCAGATACTTGAGTTCACGCACTCGACGGAGTTGGAGGCATACACTAGCTTCCTGTTCAATACCGCCTAGCTATAGGAATCATATCTTTTTGCCTTTTAAGTCGAGATAGTGATAAGTGATATTTCCAGGAAGTTTGCACGGAACATAAATATCCAGATCCTTAAGGGCGCTGACCAAGGGACCCTTCATATCTCCTTCGCCAGTTTTTTCCAAGGGCTCATCTAAGATTAATATAGCCCCCAGCTCACCAGAATCTACAAGCCATTCAATCTGCACTGCTAGCGGTCTTGGACCATCGGTCTTATCAACATCAGTGCGGTAGTTGTTGGCAGTGAATATCAAATAAGTATCTCCGATGTCAGCCTCATCGATTAGAACGAGTTGATTGATTACATCGTCTGTTGAGTTTATCTCTTCAATTTCGGTAACCAGTAGATACTCAGCAATGCCAGACTTAATGATTATTTCATCGTTTACCAGCGCATCCTGTTTTTCAGTAGGCTGGTTGGTTCCTTTGTATACAAAATCTCTGATTTCCTGCTCACTCAGAGGAACCTTGACACTTAGCGCTCGTGGTTTATTAGCAATCTCAAGTTTCCATCCAAGTTTTATTGAGTTCGGGCGCGTCGGATAGCGCCCGTTAGCATCAATAAGCTCTTGCTTTCGGAAAGCATCTTCAATAGATAGAATTGCTTCCCTGATTATCGTTGACCAATTAGGTCCGAAATATGCCTCTGCAATAACAGCGCTAACCTTATTCTGTTGAAACTCGCTGGTACTTCGTGTTTTCACTGAGATTTTTAGCTGGACAGTCTTACCCGATTGACTAGATCCCTCAACAAAAACATCAGTCTTGCACTCGCCGCCTCCTGCAGAAGGTCTTGGCTTTGCAGCTCTGTCCACAAGATACTTTGTGCCTTTAAGGAAAAAAGGTTGATGATATTCAAACTGTGACAAAACCCAATCTTCCAATTGACCATATGCTTTTCGAGTCACATCAAACTCCTTCCATCGCCACTGATTGCAAGTTAGAATACCCTAAAGTTTATCATGAGGTCGATATGAGAACAGTGGAGCCTATCATGAAAAATGTGAAGGCAATAATAAAACTATCTGGTCAGGAAAAACTATCCAGTTTGCACACAGGTCGACTGAAAGAAGAGAATATGAAGATTCATTGCGCAATTAGCACAGGGAGTCAATTCGGTGCTATTATTGACTAAGACACATTAGGAGAGCATGAGCGGCGTTGGCGCAATTAATAATCTTAAAAGCTGCTGGAGATGACAGCTCGGGTTTGACGGCAAAAGATGCCATGATTGCGGATTCAAATGGCGGCTCAAAGCAAGTTGCTGCTAAACTCATTAGCATGAAGAAGTGACAAGGTGATTTGATGAAACTAATTAGCTTATTTACTGGTGCTGGCGGACTCGACCTAGGGTTTGAGAAGGCGGGATTTACTATTGTTGCCGCAAATGAGTTTGATAGAACAATTTGGTCTACGTACAAGCTTAATCATCGTGCCCCGCTGATAGAGGGCGACATCAAGGACATTGCCTCGGACTCTTTTCCATCATGCGACGGAATCATAGGAGGTCCGCCGTGTCAGTCATGGAGCGAGGCAGGCGCATTAAGAGGGATTGAAGATCCAAGGGGGCAGTTGTTTTATGAGTACATCAGAATTTTAAAGAATAAGAGCCCATTATTCTTTCTCGCTGAAAATGTTAGTGGCATGATGGCTAAGAGGCACAATCCTGCAGTGGCAGAAATTACAAAACAGTTTGCATCTGCCGGGTACGATGTGTTCATTAAAATGCTAAACGCAAACGATTTCGGCGTTCCACAAGACAGAAAAAGGGTCTTCTACATTGGGATTCGCAAGGACCTTGGCGTTTCATTTAGTTTCCCTGAGCCCTTGAAGCACAAGCCGGCGCTGATAGACGCAATTTGGGACTTGAAAGATTCCGCCATCCCGGCACTAGATCGACAAAAAACAAATGGTGATCTCTGTGCTTTTAAAAACCATGAGTACATGACGGGGAGCTTTTCGCCCATTTACATGTCACGCAATCGTGTCAGGAGTTGGGATGAACCATCGTTTACTATTCAGGCAAGTGGGCGCCAGGCGCCTTGTCATCCCCAAGCGCCAAAGATGGTTGAGGTTGCCAAAGACATCAAGAAGTTCGCTGAGGGCAAAGAAGGGCTCTACAGAAGACTTACTGTAAGAGAGTGCGCTAGAATTCAGGGGTTCCCAGACAGTTTCCATTTCGAATATGAATACCTGAACAACGGATATAAGATGATAGGCAACGCGGTCCCCGTTGAGCTGGCTTACCATGTGGCTTCTGCGATCCGCGCTGCGTTGCTAGGCAAAGAAAAACTGGGCAACCCGGTAATTGAAATAATGCGCCCTGTGACTCGACAGATGGCTGTAGCGCATTAGATGGCTTTATGGTAACCCTTAAGATCACCAGCAAGCGAGAAGAAACCTTTATTCACTATACTCAGAAGAATTACTGCTGACGTTAAGCAATTCCAAAGATTTGCAGACAGTTTACGCGTCACTCATTCGCGCCAATCTTCAGAAGGTCAGTCTAATTATTCAAAGAATGACTTGATATTTATGTGCTGAAATGGCACGCCGGCAGTAGCGGAACAAGCGTTTATCCTTGCTCAAAGGGAGTTGTCGTTCTGAGCAAATGAGTCGAAGTAAGATTAATTCGGTTTTCACAAGAGAAGAATAATACCCTTGGATCATCAGTGATCTTGTCTTCCAAGGAAGCACGTGGCACTATAACTGAATAGACGTTTTGGCCTACGTTTACTTTGGTAAAGTTAGAAAGATGATATAAAAACCCGTCCCCAAACTGCTCCAATATATCTGCAAGTTTTAAAACGGTTGAGAATTGGTTAAGAGCGGGTTAAGAATTCGTCTGTAAAACACCATGAAGGGTTGCCAAAAAACACTGCTGAGACGCTTTTTTCTCTCGCCCAAGAGTCGGGACTCACAAATAAGAAGAAAATCGCCTGAGAAGGCGCCTCATATGCCTAAAAAGGCGCGTTTTTGTTGGTTTTCAACTCCCAAATCGGCTATAATATAATTTCAATGCAAACACTAAGAAAAACGGACCAAAAACGCAGTAGCAAAGGTTACAAAAATAACCAACAACAAAACACCTGAAATGAGAGGAGTTTGCTTTGAGCGTGAGCAATGATAAGAGCGCCCATGTGGGTTATGGCGAAGAAGATATTATCGTTTTAGAGGGTCTGGAACCGGTGCGAAAACGCCCCGGTATGTACATTGGCTCTACCGGACCACGCGGCTTGCACCACCTGGTTTATGAGGTGGTGGACAATTCCATTGATGAGGCCATGGCTGGGTTTGCCACGCGCATAGACGTGGTGATAAAAACCGACGGCTCGGTGAGCGTTACCGATAATGGCCGTGGTATCCCGGTGGGCAAGCACCCCAAAAAGAAGATGTCCACCTTGGAGGTGGTACTCACCATTTTGCACGCCGGCGGTAAGTTTGGCAGCGAAGGCTACAAAGTATCCGGCGGCTTGCACGGGGTAGGCGTGAGTGTGGTTAACGCGCTTTCTTCCAAGATGCAGGCTGAGGTCATGCGCGATGGCGGCATCTGGAGCATGGAGTTTGAGCGCGGAAAAACCACCAAAAAACTCGAGCAAACAGGCAAAACCAAAAAAACCGGCACCAAGATTACCTTCTGGGCAGACGAGGACGTGTTTGAAACCACCGATTACGACTCAAACATCCTCACGGCGCGCCTACGCGAAATGGCCTTTCTCAACAAAAACCTCAAGATAACCTTTACCGACGAGCGCTACTCTAACGAGGAGGGCACCGGCCCTCTCTACGAGGAGTACCAGTACGCCGGCGGCATCGTTGATTTTGTCAAGTATATAAACGAGGGCAAAGACGTGCTGGCCGGCCTTTCCAGGCCAATCTATTTCTCAGCTGAGCACACCGATGTGGGCGAGATAGAGTTTGCCATGCAGTGGAACACCACGCACTACGAAACCACGCTGGCTTTTGCCAACAACATCCATACCACCGAGGGCGGCACCCACGTGGAGGGCTTTAGAAACGGCATCACCCAGGTGCTCAACAAATACGCCCGCGCCAAAAACATGCTCAAAGAAAAAGAAGACAACATGGTAGGGGAAGACGTGCGGAGCGGCCTCACCTGCATTATTTCCGTTAAGCTCCGCAACCCACAGTTTGAGGGCCAAACAAAAACCAAGCTGGGAAACACCGAGATTCGCTCGCTCAGCCAAAGCGCAGTAATGCAAGGTCTTGCTGAGTACTTAGAAGAGCACCCCAATCCCGCCCGCGAGATTATCAAAAAAACGCTGGAAGAAAAACGGGTGCGCGAGGCGGTCTCAAACTACAAGAAAAACCAGCGCAAGCAAAAGGATTCCACGCTGCCGGGCAAGCTGGCACAGTGCACCCTCAAAGACCCAGAGCTCACCGAGCTCTACATAGTTGAGGGAGACAGCGCCGGCGGCTCCGCCAAGCAGGCGCGCGAGCGCTCCTTTCAGGCAATACTGCCCCTGCGTGGCAAGATTCTCAATATTGAGAAGGTCAACATCCATCGCTCGCTTTCGTCTGAGGCAATCAACACCCTCATCACGGCCATCGGCACGGGCATTGGCGAGGACTTTGACATCGAAAAAGCGCGCTACCACAAAACCATCATCATGACCGATGCCGACGTAGACGGTGCGCATATTCGCATTTTGCTGCTCACCTTTTTCTATCGCTTTATGCCGGAGATGATTGAGCGGGGCTACATTTATATTGCCCAGCCGCCTCTCTACCGGCTTTCGGTTGGGCGCAAACACGAGTACCTTTATTCAGAGGAGTCGCTCAGACGCGCGCTCAAAAAGCTACCAGAAGGCACCAAATACAACATCCAGCGCTACAAAGGTTTGGGTGAGATGAACCCAGACCAGCTTTGGGAGACCACCATGGAGCCCAAGAGCCGCACGCTTTTGCAAGTGACCATTGATGATGCGCTTGCAGCCGAGCGCGTAGTAAGCGACCTCATGGGAGACAAGGTAGAACCCCGCAAGGCCTTCATCCAAAAGTACGCCCGAAGCGTCCGCTACCTAGATGTGTAGGGAGTTAAGAGTTAAGAGTGAAGAGAGAAGAGTTAAGGCCTGTCATCCTGAGCGAAGCGCGCAGCGCGTAGTCGAAGGACCCAGTCAATAAACTCACAAGCACGAAAACGCAGTAAAACCCAAGAATGCTTATCAGCAAATAACCTGATAAAGAGGAGATAAAGTGGCAGATAGTCCCAGAACACAAGAGCTAGACCTCAGCGGCTCAACAATCAAACCGGCCGAGATGGCCACGGAGATGCGCCAAAGCTTTCTTGAATACGCAATGAGCGTTATTGTTGCCCGAGCGCTGCCCGACGTGCGCGACGGCCTTAAGCCCGTACATCGGCGCATTCTCTACGCCATGCACGAAAGCGGCATCACCCCCAACAAGCCCCACAAAAAGAGCGCTTGGACCGTAGGTGAAGTAATTGGTAAGTACCACCCGCACGGAGACGCAGCCGTATACGACACTATGGTGCGCCTGGCGCAAGACTTTTCGCTCCGCGTGCCGCTGGTAGACGGACACGGAAACTTTGGCTCGGTTGACGGCGAGAGTGCAGCGGCCATGCGTTACACCGAGGCACGCCTCGACAAAGCGGCTATGGAGCTTTTGCGCGACCTCGACAAAGACACCGTTGACTGGCGTCCCAACTACGATGAGTCCCTGCAGGAGCCCACTGTTTTGCCGGCACGCTTTCCCAACCTTTTGGTTAACGGCTCCTCCGGTATTGCCGTGGGTATGGCCACCAATATTCCCCAGCACAACCTGGCAGAGGTCATAGACGCCACCTGCCTGCTTCTCGACAAAGAAGAAGCCACGCTTGACGAGGTCATGGAGATTCTTCCCGGCCCGGACTTTCCTACGGGCGCCATGATTATGGGCAAAAGCGGCATTCGTGAGGCTTATGAAACTGGCCGCGGCTCAATTGTAATGCGCGCCAAGGCGCGTCTTGAGAAGACTTCTTCAGGCCGTGAGCGTATCATAGTCTTTGAGTTTCCCTACATGGTGAACCGCTCCAAGCTCGAAGAAAAAATCAACGACCTCATGCGCGACAAAAAGTTTACCGAGATAAGCGTTTGTCGCGACGAAAGTGACCGCAACGGCATTCGCTTTCTCATAGAGCTTAAAACCGGAGCCATTCCTCAGGTGGTGCTCAACAAGCTCTATAAGATGACCAGCATGCAAAGCACCTTTGGGGTCAACATGCTGGCACTGGTTGACGACACACCCAAGCAGCTCAACCTTATGCAGATGCTGCACCACTACATCAAGCACCAAAGCGAGGTTTTGGTAAGGCGCACTCAGTTTGATCTTAAAAAGGCACAAGACCGCGCCCACATCCTCGAAGGGCTCATCATTGCCCTCGATAACATCGACGAGATAATCCGTATTATCAAGAGCTCAAAAGACGACGCCGAGGCACGGGCTCGCCTCATGGAGAGCTTTGCGCTGACCTTGGTACAAACCGACGCCATCCTCGAGATGCGCCTGAGGCGCCTCACGGGCCTTGAGTACGGTAAGATTGCCGGCGAGCTGGAGGAGCTCCGCGAGAGAATCAACTACTACACCGAGCTGCTCGCAAGCCGCCACATGCAACACGAGGTGCTCAAAGACGAGCTCACCGAGATTAAAGATCGCCTCGCCAACAAACGCCGTACCGAGCTGGCAGATGACGCCAAGGACCTGGAGGTTGAAGACCTCATAGCTGAAGAAGACATGGTGGTTACCGTGACCTCATCCGGTTACGTTAAGCGCCTGCCGGTGGCCACCTATCGCCAGCAAAAGCGCGGTGGCAAGGGCCTCCAGGGCGTCAACCTCAAGAGCGAGGACTTTGTGGAGCACCTCTTTGTGGCCTCAACACATGACTATATGCTCTTCTTCTCCACGCGCGGCAAGGTCTACCGCCTCAAGGTTCACGAGCTGCCGGTAGGCAGTCGTCACGCGCGCGGTTCGGCCATAGTCAACCTCCTGCCCCTTGAGCAGGGTGAGAAGATCTCTGCCATCATCACCACCAAAGACTTTCCGGATGACAAGTTCTTGCTCTTTGCAACCAGCGGCGGCATGACTAAGAAAACTGCCATGAGCGCCTATAAGAACTCACGCCGAGACGGCCTCATTGCCATCAGCCTGCGCGAGGACGACAGCCTCATCGACGTACGCAAGGTCAAAGAGGGCGAGAAGGTCATCATGGTGGCCTCCAACGGCAAGGCCATCTGCTGGGAAGAGAAAGAGGCACGCGCTATGGGTCGCGACACTATGGGCGTCAAAGGCATGACCACCCTCGATGACGACCAAGTCATAGGCATGGAGATTGCCCGGGCCGACTCAGAACTCTTTGTCATAACCGAAAACGGCTACGGAAAGCGCACGCCGGTCGACGACTACCCCGTGCACCACCGCGGCGGCCAAGGCGTCTACACTATTCAGATGACCGAGAAAAAGGGCCCCCTGGTAGGCATGAAGATCATCTCTGCCGGCCAAGAGCTCATGATAATGAGCCAAGAAGGCGTCATGATCCGCGTTAAGTCAACCGACATCTCCCTCCAAGGACGCGCCACCCAAGGCGTACGCGTCATGAACGTAAGCGATAGCGACAGAGTCACCGCCGTTGCCCGCGTAGCCACCTCCCGCAAAGCCCCCAAAACCGACGGCTCCGAACAAGACGTAGAAGAAAACGGCGACGACAGCAACGGCACCAACACCGAAGCCAACCCAGAAACCGGTCCCACAGAACCCGGAACCGCAGAAAGCCCCACCCTCTTCTAAGCCTCTGTCATCCTGAGCGAAGCGCGCAGCGCGTAGCCGAAGGACCCAGTCAACGCACTTACTGGATCCTTCGGCTCCGCTACGCCTCGCTCAGGATGACAGGGGGGTGTGCTCAACAGGTTGTTCTGTTGAGCACACTTGCTAGCTGAGCCATTTGCATACTTGGGATGGTGGAAATTTTTGAAATCTTGAGTATTAAGCCAGAACTTAGCCTCTTTTATATATTCTTATTTCGTTGTTGAGCGGCGGCTGTTCTGTGTCTATTGCAAACTCTATAAGGTTTCCGTTACCAAAATTGTAGGTGAGTTTAATTTTTCTGGATCCCGATTCAGCTGTCTCGGTTGGCTCGCCGTAAGCGGCGATTATCTCGTCAATAGTGGAGCCAATATGTAAGCCACCCGGAAGCACGACCGATGTTTCAACAGCGCCCTTTCTGTCGTACGAAAAAGCAAATCCATACACATAGCACTCAGACAAAGGGAGCTCGGTATCACTAAGGTTGATAAAACGTATGCTGTTGAGAGACGTGTCGCCTTTTTTGAGACTGATGCTTCCAATCGTATAATAGCCAGGCTTCAGCGTTTCGCCGTCAATGCGGTCGGTAGTCCAACCAAGAGCAGCAAAATCCGAATACAGAGCAGGCAGGGTAATTAAATCGCCATTCAGAGAAACTTGAAAACTGTCTGGACTAGAACTGAGGCCATCGGGAATAATTGGCGTTGCGTAAGGATATTCATCACCAGAAACGTCGGTTGAGACTGGGGGAGCCTCTTCTTCCTTTTCGGGCTCGTCTACTTCGATTTGTGTCTGCGGTTCTGGGGCATCGTTATCACTATTGTTATTGCCACCACAAGCAACCAATGAGAGTGTCAGCACGAGAACCAACACAAGGATAAATAACTTCTTCATAGGACTCCTTCTACTTAATTGTCTTTTGTATTACTCAGTATTATAAATCAAAAAGAGCTGGCGAGCTTGTTGACTAGGTCCTTCTACTACGCGCTCTGCGCTTCGCTCAGGATGATAGGGAGAAAAAAAGGAGCGTCGATTGCTCGACGCTCCTTTTTACATCTAGGTTTAAGGGGATTAGTACGAGCGCATCTTGATGCACTTTTCGGGGCAGTTGTCGATGCAGGCGCCACAGCGCATGCAGTCGCCGGCCCAGACCTTTTTGGTCTCGCCGGTGAGAGCCGGCTCAAGGATGACCGGGTCAACTATGCAGACTTCTTTACAGCCACCGCAGTCGGTGCACTTGGACTTATCAAGGTGCGGGCGAAAAAGACCAATGCGCCCAAACACTTGATAAAAGCCACCCAGGGGGCAAAGGCTGCGGCACCAGATGCGTGGCGCCCAAAACAGCTCCAGCACTATGATTCCAAGCAGCGTTCCTAAGCCTGCCAGGGAACCAAAGAGCAAGGTTTTGCCAAGTGCGGCAATTGGGGAGATGTTCTCAAAGAGCGGCTGTGAAACCGCAAAGGCAACCAGCAAGAAGAAAACCATAACGCCGATTTTCGTTTTGCGTGGCAGCGAGCGATTTGCATTGGGAATCTTAAATTTCTTGCGAAGCCAGTCGGTAAATTCCAAAACCAGATTTACTGGGCAAACCCAGCCGCAGAACACGCGGGCACCAAGAATCACATAAAAGAGAAATACGGGCATAAGAGCCCACAGCCAAGTCACCTCAAAGGTCTTTGCAGCAAATGCAACTTGCAAAGTGGCGTACGGATCGGTAATACCAAAGCCTAAAATGTCGGCAGAAGAAAGCGAGCCGAAGATAAGAGCCTCTGAAGGCGTTGGTATGCGATTATCTACCGGAGATGTCATTCCAAACAAGGAAAAACCATATGACAATATGGGCACTGAAAGAATAACCCATACTGCCACTTGAACAAATCGTCTTGCAATCAGCCATCGCTTCATGCCAATGTACCTGCTTTCAAACTTAGACCCGGTTTACTGCTCTTACTTTGCTTGCTGCTTTTCAAGCTCGTCTTCAAGCACCTTCTTTGCACGGTTAATCTCAAGCTGCCTTTTGATGATAGGATCGTCTTCAAAGTTGGCAAAAATCAAGCGCACGGTGACAACGCCCTTAGTCAGATTCACCTCGGTTGCTACCTTGGTAGAGGCTGCAATGGTTGGTGCTTCAATGGTGACAACCAAGGTGGTGTCATGAGTTTCATGAACCTCAACACCAGCAATCTGAGAGATGGCCTCGGCAGCCTGGGCGGTTTCGCCCTGAAAGGTGCTTACCAAATAGCTGGAGATGACAACGTCTTCTTCCGGCCCAGAACTGGTTAGTTCTGAAGCGGTGACGGCCGCCTGTGCAGCCGTCACCTCGTTTTCTTGTGTGTTTTCTGTGAAGTTAGTCATTATTTCTTAACAATGCTCACAGTAGTCTTCTTGTAGTCAGGCTCCTTAGAGATAGGATCATAAATCTCCTGAACCACAAGGTTAATCAGGCGGCTCTCCTCAAAGAAGGTACCAAAGCAAACACCTGGCGGGCACTCAACGCGCTGTTGCTTGGTTGCCTTAACCGTGACGGTTCCGTAATGAGAGGTTACTACAACCTCGTCGCCCTCTTTAAGATCCATAGCATCAAAGTCGCCGGGGTTCATGTAGAGGTAAGAGTCGGGAAGCGTGTTGTTAAGAGCAGGAATCAGCGCGGTGTTAGTACCGGTGTGCCATTGCTCAAGGAGACGGCCGGTAACAAACCAGAAGGGATACTGCTCGTCTGGCATGAATGCTGGCGGCTCCCAGGGGCGGAAGACAACAGAGGGCTTGAGTCCAGCGCTCTTGTAGTAGCTGATGCCACCAACGCCAGCCTTGCCGTCCTTGCCGTACATCTTGATACCCTCTTCATCAAAGCCGTCTTCTTGCTTGCCGTCGCAGAAACGCCACTTGGTAGAAAGCCACTCGCCATTGACCTCACGCACGGGCCAGGTAAGGCCGTGTGAGTTCAGATAAACCTCGTAAGGAGCCATCTGCTTGGAGTACATCTTAAGCTTGGACGGGGTGTAAACGCCCTCGTCATTCTTGGTTCCAAAGAGCTCGTCAACATCAAGGTCAATGTCACTGGCAGCCTTCTTCAGGCCGGGGTTGGTAAAGATGAGATACTCGTCCCAGATTCTCTGGTTGACCTCTCGTTGGCTACCAACAAAGTCGCCAGCCTCTTTGTCCCAGATAAAGCCAAAGAGAACATCAAAGGCATCCTTGCCGTCAATTTTCTCGCCCTCAAGAACACGAACTGCCATCTGGAGGTATACCCACAGATCCCACATTGCCTCTCCTGGCGGCTCAACGGCCTGCTCAAAGACAAGCGTGCGGCGCTCAGCGTTACCAAATGCGCCCTCGCGCTCAACCCACATAGCTACGGGGAAAACAACATCGGCGTACTTGGTTGAGAGGGTTGGGTAGCACTCGTTGACAACGATAAAGGTGTCGTAGATACCCTTTTGATCGCCCTTACCAAGGTAACGGGTGAGGTTAGGCAGCGACACTGCCCAGTTGTTGCAGGCAGACCAGAGAAAGTCCATGTTGCCCTTGCTGATGTCTTGGAAGATACGGATGGTGTGCTTGCCTGGGGTGGCAATACCGGTGCCGGGGATTGGCTCGTCATCATCATCCAGCTCGTCATCAAGGTAGCCCTTGGGAAGATCCCAAACAGCCTCGGTAAAGCGACGGTGCTGCGGGTTGTTGACAACCAGGTCGGCGGGCAGACGATGTGCAAAGGTTCCAACCTCACGGGCGGTTCCGCAAGCGGTGGGCTGGCCGGTGAGCGAGAAAGCGCCACAGCCGGGCAGAGCATACTTGCCCAGGATAAGGTGGATGTTGTAGATATTGTGGTTCATCCATACACCACGGTTGTGCTGGTTAACACCCATTGTCCACAGCGAGAGAACCTTGGTGTTTTTGTCGGCATAAACCTTGGCCAGCTCCTCAATGTCGGCTGCAGAAACACTGGAGAGCTCAGCGGCATACTCCAGAGTGTAAGGAGCAAGTCTCTCCTTGTACACGTCAAAAGTGCAAGGGGTTACAGCGCCAACAGCTCTACCTATGTCGCTACCGTCATAAGTGTCATCATAGTTGTTGCCGAGATTCTCGGTACCGGTCTTGAATACCAGGTGATCATCGATATAAGCTTGGTCATACAGCTCGTTAACAACAATGTAGTTAGCAATTGCGTTAGCAATGGCGTTGTCAGAACCAGGGGTCATGATGAGTACCTTGTCGGCGCTCTTGGAGGTCTGGGTTCCGAGGGTGGTGATGTCATAGTGCTTAACTCCGGCACCGTGGTTCTTGCGAGCCTCAAGCCTTGAGTAAAGTACCGGGTGAGCCTCGTACATGTTGGCGCCCCAGGTGACAAAGACATCTGCCAGATCAAGATCGTTGTAGCAGTTAGCCGGCTCATCTGTTTGGAAGACGTTCATAAAGGCTACTACTGCAGAGGCCATACAAAGACGCGCGTTGGGGTCGATGTTGTTTGAGAGCATGCCAGCCTTCCAGAATTTGGAAAGTATGTAACCCTCGCAGATGGGCATCTGGCCAGAGGCCCAAAATGCCAGACGTGACTTGTCGTTCTTCCAGGTATCGCGAAGCTTGCCGGCTGCCAGGTCGAGAGCTTCTTCCCAGGTGGCCTCGCGCAGTCCACCGTCGGTGCCCTTGGTTGAAGAGTCATCGCGAATCAGCGGTGTGGTGAGACGACCATCGCAATAGAGCAGCGATGCGAGGTGCATACCTTTAACGCACAGAGCGCCCAAGGTTGACTCGTTGTCCGGGTCACCAACAGTCTCGGTGATAACACCATCAACAGTCGTGACCAACACGCCGCAGCCAACGCCGCAGTAACGACACACAGTAACGGAGGTAACTCCATCCTTTGTTGTGCCACCGCCGCCACCGCCGCCACCGTTCTCGTCGTCACAACCAACGAGAGCGCCCAGTGTTCCCACTGCAGCAGCGCCTGCCATGGCGGCAGCGCTGGTCTTGACAAATTGCCTACGTGAAAATTCCATTTGCTTCTTCCTTTCTCACTTTTCCTAACTCCCACCGCCAAAAATGGCGAGTGTTGCCGCATTGAGCGGCCCTTCTAATCTTTCCTGTCTAGTTACTTCACGGTTACGTGCCTTCTTGCGCGCGTCCATGCACGCCTTCTCTTCGTTCCTTCTCTATCGTTATCTTGGAACTATTGTGACTGCGGTTTCGGGGAGACTCACCACGCAACGCTCAACACATATGCCGCACCCAACACACTTTTCTTCGTTGACAATGGGTGCAAAGATCATATGAATGTCGTCGCCTGGTCTGTCGCGAAACTCAACAGAAATAGCCTCGTTAATCAAGGGGCATACACGATAGCAAACCTCGCACCGATGACCCTTGCTGTAAGCAGCACAGATTCTTTCGTCAATAACGGCGGTTCCCATGCGCACATCGCTGGGTTTATCAACGCTGCTCAGTGCGCCGGTTGGGCAGACTTCAATACAGGGAAAATCCACACAGAGCCTGCATGCCTTGCGGCGAGGGTCTATGTAGGGAGTTCCTGCAGCTCTGCCATCAGCCACCGTTGCGGTGAGAATGGAGCCATAAGGGCAGGCCAAAACACACTTGCCGCACGAAATACAACGAGAGATAAAATCTTCGTCGCTCACTGCACCGGGGGGTTTTAAAAGCTTGCCGCCTCCTAAGGCTCCAAGTATGGATTGAGCGGCTATGAATCCCGCGCCTACCAATGCTGCGAGGGATAGGTTTTCTTTTTCCATCATTTACTGATTTATCCAATCAAAATAGTTGCGCAAACCAACAGCACTACATGATAGTACAGAACTGCAAGAAGTCAATAAAAATTGTCTCCCTGGCAATGCTCTCGCTATACTTATCACGCTTGTTGTCATGCTTGCTCTGATGTGAAACGCTGCCCGTCAAATTTGTCCGCAATTAACGTCTTTGTTTTCCGCTAGTTTTTCTTGATTTATGACCAATCGCAGTGAAAATAGTATCACGACCTGTGCCCACCATAAGGGCTGAATTAATAAAAGGTTAGAAAAAGGTTCAAAATCAGCCTTAAAAGGGGACGATTTAGATCTGCCGATGGGGACAATTCAACCAAAAGAGGGGACAAAAAACTCTTTCCGATGGGGACAATTTGCGCAAAAGGGGACGATACTAAGTAGCTGGTGGGGACGATTCAAGGAGAAGAGGGAGCTGTTTCTGCCCCATATACCAGCAAAAGCATCGAGCAGCTTGACAGGCGGGAGCCCCGGGTCACACCATAAAGTCTTCAGGGGAGATTGACTCGATGAAGGAGTGAAAGCGCTCCATCTCGTCTTCAGAGCCGTAGAGCAGCTCGCCTCCGTCTGAGACCTTGACCCGCACCTGGTGTGCGGCAGCATTCATCACATCTTTGTCGATGAAGATTCTGGCGCCGGTTTTGAGAGCCAGGGCTATTGAGTCAGAAGGACGCGCATCCACCTGAATCAAACGCCCGTCTTTGTTGAGACAGACCGTTGCATAAAAGGTTGAGCCGGCAACCTTGTCAATGATGACACGCTCAACCTTGGTGCCCAGTACGCCAATGACATTAGCAAGCAGGTCGTGGGTCAAGGGGCGCGAGTGAGACTGATTGTTCAGCAGCAAGACGATGGCCTCAGCCTCGCTGTGGCCAATCCAAATGGGGAGTAATTGGGGCGCAATCAAGTCGGTGCCCTCAATTGCGTCTACAGCAAGGAGGTCGTTGATGTCTTTTTGCCCCGCCGCAATCTCCTGGTTGCGCGCATCGTTTTGTATCGTTTCTCCAGCATCCTTGCTCTCTGCGCTGCGAACCGCTCCAAAGATCTGAGAAACAGCACCCTTCTCCACCAGCACCACAACGGAGGGGGAGTCCGGATGAGCAACCACTACGGTAAATATATTGACCTCTACCATGTTAGAAAAGTCTCTACTCCTTCGTATATCCCATGCCAAGATTCAACGCCTGTTTTGCTAGTATATAGTAAAAGAAGAATTAACAAGGTAACAGCTCGGCAAGACCAAGGTGCCTTAACAGAAACAGCCAGGAAAGAGCCCGCACATGACACTTTCTCTCTATAACAAATACCGCCCGCAGGTCTTCAAGGACGTGGTGGGGCAGGCCCATATTGAAAAAACGCTGGCCAACGCCGTGGAGAGCAACAAGGTCTCTCACGCTTATCTGTTCTGCGGCCCGCGGGGCACCGGCAAAACCACCACCGCGCGCATCCTCGCCAAGGCGCTGCTTTGCGTCAAGGCGCCCACGGCAACGCCTTGTGGCGTTTGCGAGCATTGCCTGGATATTGAGCGCTACCCGGTAGGCACCCACCCTGATGTGAAAGAGCTGGATGCCGCGTCGCGCACCAGTGTTGACAACGTGCGCGAGGAGATAATCGATCGGGTCAGCTTTGCCCCCACTCAGGGTGCCTACAAGATATTCATTATCGACGAGGTCCACATGCTTTCTAAGTCGGCCTTCAACGCGCTGCTCAAGACTCTTGAGGAGCCGCCGTCGCACGTGATATTTGTACTCTGCACAACCGATGTCCACAAGGTGCAGGACACTGTGCAGGCGCGCTGCCAACGCTTTGACTTCAAGCGGATTACCACAGAAGAGATTGTTGGCCGCCTGCAATACATTTGCGAGCGCGAGGGTTTTGACTTTGAGAAGTCTGCCCTTGAGCTTATTGCCGCCCGCTCCCAGGGAGGCATGCGCGATGCCATACGCTCGCTTGAGCAGGCTGCGGTCTTCAGCAGCGGCAAAATCACCTATGAAGCTGCGGAGAGTCTGCTCGGCATGGTAGACACCGAGCTTTTGTTCTTGCTTTGTGAACACCTTGCCGCCGGGGATGCTGCAGCCTGTTTTGGTTGGGTCTCTGATTTTGTGCAAAGCGGCTCGGACGTAGCTATTTTGGTCAACGACCTTGCCACCCACGTGCGCAATCTCTATGCAGTGCAGGTGGCAGGCGACGCAGGAGAAGAACATCTGGCGAGCGCCCTTGAAATCGATGCCGCGGTGCTTCCTCGCTTACGCAAACAGGCGCTGAGCTTTGGCACCTATGATCGGCTGGCTTGGATGCTTACGGTGCTGGGCTCGCTTTCGGCCGAGCTTAAGAATGCCGCCAACGCACGCCTGGCTTTGGAGATAGCGCTCACCCGCATGCTCTACCCTCAAAGCGAAACCAGCCTAAACGCCCTGGCAGCCCGGGTTGCTGCTTTGGAACAGAGGGACGGGGTTGGTGTACCACTTTTTGCCGAGGCAAAAAGTGGTACACCAACCCCGTCCCTCTGTTCCAAAGCAGCCCCGTCCCCTGAGCAAGCAGTCGCAGAGCCAGAGGTCACCCCAAACGAGCAGAACAACGCAAGCTTGCATCGCACCTGGAACAAGGCTCTTGACAGCATAAAGGAGCAGCGGCGAGGCGTAGCCGCACATCTCGGAGGAGTGCTGCCAGCGCTCAGCAAGGATGGCACCACTCTGATCCTCGAGTTGCCGGCAGAGGCAAGCACCTCCAAGCAATATCTGGAGTCAGAAACAAACGCCCCGCTCTTGAGAGAGGCGGCAGAAAAGGCTTTTGGAAAACCTCTGGTGATTAGGCTGACACTGGCTCAAGCAAGCCCCGGCTCCAAGCCCTCTGGCGAGGTGTTTGACATCGATCCCTACGAAGAGCCCAGCCAGCCATCCGGCCTTGCGGTGCACGAAGAGCAGCGACCGGAGCCTGTTGAAGAGCCGTATAATGAATCCGGCGGCATCGCCGGTGCTGAGCCCAACAATGAACCCAAAACAGAGCCCAGTAAAGAGGAGCTAGAGAATATTCTCAGCGCCAGTCTGGGCAGCCAGATACAATTTGAAGAATAGCAGGCCCAAATAACCTGAGAGGAATACCAACTATGGCACAGATGAACATGCAAAAAATGATGCTGCAAGCCCGCAAGATGCAAGAGGAAGTAGAAAAGGCTCAAGAAGAAGCCAAGCTCCTCGAAGCCGAGGGCTCTGCCGGTGGCGGTGTGGTTAAAGCCGTGGCAAGCGGTGACGGTCGCATCAAAAAAATAAGCATCAGCCCTGATGCCATTGACCCTGATGATGCGGAAATGCTCGAGGACCTCACAATGGCCGCAGTCAACGACGCCCTAGCCAACGCGGGCGAGCTTGCGCAGATGCGCATAGAAGCTGCCACCGGAGGCTTCAACATTCCCGGAATGTAGTAAGCATGTCTCAAGCTGCATCAATCCAAAAATTGTTGGCTGAGCTGGAGCGTCTTCCGGGCATTGGCCCCAAAAGCGCACAGCGCATCCTCTACTGGCTCCTCAACAACGAGCCGTCAGACACACAGCGCCTGGCTGCGGCGCTGGTTGAGGTGTCAGAAACCGTGCACTTTTGCGAGCGTTGCTTTAACTACGCCGAAGACGAACTCTGCCCGCTTTGCGCCTCAGCAGAAACCGGCCACCGCAAGGCCACGCAGATTTGCGTGGTAAGCGAGCCGCGAGACATCGTAGCCATAGAGCGCACCAACGAGTTTCACGGTGTCTACCACGTTTTGGGTGGGGCAATCTCTCCCATAGACGGCATTGGCCCGGAAGAGCTCAACGTGCGCCAACTGCTCGAGCGCCTCGCCGACGAAACCATAGAAGAAGTGGTGCTGGCAACCAACCCCAATGTAGAAGGAGAAACCACGGCGGTATATCTGGCTCGCCTCATCAAGCCACTCGGCATTACCACCACGCGCCTGGCAAGCGGCCTGCCCGTTGGAGGAGACCTGGAGTTTGCCGACGAGGTAACCCTCGGCAGAGCCATAGAAAGCCGCCACGAGATTTAGTGGCGTGGCACAGAGAGGTGGTACAGGGGGGACGGGGTTAGTGTACCAATTTGGCCCAAGGGCCAAATTGGTACACTAACCCCGTCCCCCCTGTACCACCTCTCTCCGTCCCCAGTGAGACAGGACAGTCTGCTACCATTAGGGCATGACACTTTCCATTGGCATAGTAGGACTGCCCAACGTGGGCAAATCCACCTTGTTCACTGCTTTAACGAGCCAGGGCGGGCTTGCTACCGATTACCCCTTTGCCTCCCTTGAGCCCAACGTGGGCGTGGTGCCCGTGCCCGACGACCGCCTGCAGGCATTGGCAGACATAGTAAACCCGGGGCGCATAGTACCGGCCGCCGTAGAGTTTGTAGACATTGCCGGATTAGCCCGAGGTGCCAATGAGGGCGGCGGCATGGGCAACAAATTCCTGGCAAGCATTCGCGAGTGTGATGCCCTGATACAAGTGGTGCGCTACTTTGACAGCGACCACGTAACTCATTCAGAGGGCTCAATCAATCCTGAGAGAGACGTGGACATTCTCAACACCGAACTCATCCTGGCAGACATCGGCACCATTGAGAGAGCATTGCCGCGCCTCGACAAAGATGCCCGCCGAGACAAGGACGCCCTGCCCAAGCACAAGCTGGCAGGCCAGATGCTCAACTGGCTGAGCGAGGGCAACCGAGCCGCTGACTACGCCTTTAGCTCTCCGGAAGAGCGCAAGCTGCTCTGGGATCTACACCTGATTAGCATGAAACCCATGCTCTATGTAGCCAATATCAGCGAGGACGAGCTGTCTGGCACCGCTGCTCAGAGTGCGCCGACTGCTACGCTCCTGGGCAAGGAGCTTATTGTGGTCTCTGCAAAGATTGAAGCCGATATCACCGAGTTGGCCGCAGAAGACCCGGAAGCCGCAGCAGAGTTCATGCAGGAAACAGGGCTGAAAGAAGGCGGATTGGTGCGCCTGATACACGAGGCCTACAAACTGCTGGGACTTCAGTCATTCTTCACAGCCGGCGAGATGGAGGTCAAAGCCTGGACCATTCCCCTTGGGACCAAGGCACCTCAAGCCGCCGGCGTCATACATACCGACTTTGAAAAAGGCTTCATCAAAGCAGAAACCGCCGACTTTGCCAGTTACGTAGAACACGGGGGAGAGGCAGGACTCCGCGCCGTGGGCAAGCTTCGCCTTGAAGGCAAAGACTACGTAGTACAAGACGGCGACGTCATGCACTTCCGCTTCAGTAAATCCAAATAGCTAGCTACGAATGTGTGTTGCTTGCAGGACTTGCTAGTTGGCGCTCCAATGCTCTGAAGACGTCCAAGGCAGAGGGCACTTCGTAGGCCCTGTTTCTTCGTGCCGATCCATAGGGCTTGGCTATGCCCACCTCAACCAGGCGTTCAATAGCGGGGTTTGTTGCTTGAAAGCTCCGCCCAATTACTTTGGATGCAGAGTTTGCTGTGAACACCGGTATGCCCATGAGCTTGCCGAGAAGCGCATCAAGGGCTGAGTTCTTCCTCACAGCACCAAGGCTCGTGCGCCATTGTGCTTCCAGCTTCTCTGCTCTCTCGCCAAACGCCTTGACCTCATTGCAAGCCCTCACACATGATCCAGCAAAAAAAGACAACCATTCGTTTATGGCTTCATAAGCCGTGTCATCTGGCTGCTCGCCATCATATCTGATGCTGTTAAGTCCAGCGATATAGCTTTTGGGATACGCTGCCAAAATAAGCGAGATGGGCGGCACAAAAGTTTTGAGCAAGCCTCTTTTGCGGAGAATCATATGGATAAAAGCGCGACCACTCCTCCCATTGCCATCAACAAAGGGGTGAATAGTCTCAAACTGAGCGTGTGCCAAGGCTGCCTGTTGCACAGGCGAGACGTCATGCCGATTGCTGAATTGCAGCAAGTCATCCATGAGGTCTTCTAAGATTTCCGGAGCAGGGGGTACATGCGCTGCTGTAAGCGGATTATATGAGTTGCCGCCAATCCAGTTTTGCACAACCCTTATCTCTCCGGCATATTCTTTGGCAGGAGTATTACCAAGCAATAGCTTGTGAATCCTGGTGATGTCTTTGAGCTTTAGCTCATTTTCAGCTCCGGCTAACTCCAAGGCACTTTTCAAGGCATTGATATTGCCGAGGATTTCTTCCGCCGTTTCATCGGCTTTGAAGGCATGAGGTTCAGAAGTGTTCAGCTCTGCCTGTAAAAGCCTCTTTGCTCCCATTTGCAGACCTTCAATAAATGACGAGGATATAGCCTCTGCTCTCAAGAGAAAGTGTGACAATCCTTCAAGATCGCTTAGTCGTCCCGAATAGCTGTCGATTTCAAGCAGTGCCTTTTCGGCGCGGACTATATCTGCAACCACGTCAGAATCAAGTTGGATTTCCAGGGCGCTCAATTTGGTTGGCACGTAGTAACTATAGGCCCCACTCTTTCTTTCGGCCCTGGTTTGTCCCATGCCATCGCTCACCCAGTATTCCTGATGAAAAGTACCCATAGTAAGCCTCTCTCTTATTAAAGGTTATTATATAACATTAAATAAGAGATTGTGTGTCTTGGGCTTCAAATCCCTCCCAAAACACAATGCTTCTGATGCCCCTGTAGGGCATCAGAAGCATTGTGGCGGAGAGGGAGGGATTCGAACCCTCGAATGGTTTCCCATTACATGATTTCCAATCATGCGCCCTCGGCCGGACTAGGCGACCTCTCCGCGTGCTTAATGTCAAAAGACATATGTGAGGATTATACCGCTTGTTGATATAATTGCCACATAAGACGATTCGCTTCCGTTTAACAAGCAAGCAAAAGGACGCACATGAGCAGTGAACCCAAAAGCAGCGCCTATAAAGATGCCGGAGTGGATATTGAGGCTGGCGCGGAGGCCGTTGAGGCCATTAGGCAAGACGTTGAATCCACTTTTACTCCAGAGGTTGTAGGAAGCATTGGAGGCTTTGGCGGGCTATTCAGCGCCGCTGCCTTTAAGGATATGGAAGACCCCTTGCTGGTGAGCGGTACAGACGGCGTGGGAACCAAGCTGGAGCTTGCAAAGCGCTCAGGCCGCCTCACTACCGTGGGTATAGATCTGGTTGCCATGTGCGCCAATGACATTGTGTGCTGTGGCGCCCGTCCGCTTTTCTTCTTGGACTACCTTGCGGTGGGCAGGCTTGAGCCTACTCTGGCAGCCAGTCTCGTCAAGGGCATAGCCGCCGGGTGCCGCGAGGCAGGCTGTGCCCTCATTGGAGGCGAGATGGCTGAGCACCCCGGCATCATGGCAGCCGACGATTTTGACCTCTCAGGTTTTTGCGTGGGAGTGGTGGATCGCCCCAAGATGATTGGACCTGACCTGGTAGAAGAGGGTGATGCCATTATTGGCGTTGCCTCTTCGGGCTTTCACTCCAATGGCTACTCCTTGATTCGCAAGGCGCTTACCAATGACCTGAGCGACGAGGAGCTGCTCGGCGCCAAACTGGCGAACGGACAACCGCTCATTGATGCCTTGCTTGAGCCTACCAGGCTTTACGTGCAGCCGCTACTTAGTACCCTGGAGGCAGGGCTTGCCGTCCACGCGGTTGCCCATATTACCGGCGGAGGCATTACCTTTAACCTTGACCGCGCGTTGCCTGTGGGTCTGGATGCGCAGGTTCAGTTGGGCTCCTGGGAGACTCCGCCTGTCATGCTGCATTTGGCTCAGGCGGCCAATCTTGATACAGAAGACTTGCTAAAAACCTTCAACATGGGCATCGGCTTTGCGGTAATCTGCAAACAGGGCTCAGAAGAAGCCGTGTTCAAGCACTTTGAGCCACAAGGTGCCTTCCACATCGGCCGCGTTGTGAAAGCAACCAACCCAGATGCCCCCGGAAAAGTTGTCTATGTGGAAGGCGGCTTCGAATGATTAACCTGGGAGTGCTAATAAGCGGGGGCGGCAGCAACCTCCAGGCAATTATAGATGCCGTGGCAGATGGCGCACTTGATGCCAGCATCAAGCTTGTGGTATCGAGCAAAAACGATGTGTATGGACTCACTCGAGCCGAGCAAGCCGGCATCCCTACGCTGGCGCTCACGAAGGACGATTACGTGGACCCTCTGGCTGCCGACGAGCGTATTGCCAGCGCCTTGCTTGATGCCCAGGTAGACTACGTAGTCATGGCCGGCTATATGCGCATGGTGCGCGAGCCGCTGCTCAAAGCCTTTCCCAACAAGATAATCAACCTACACCCGGCACTGCTGCCTTCCTTTCCCGGCGCACACGGTATTGCCGATGCTTTTGATTACGGCGTAAAGCTCACTGGGGTCACCATTCACTTTGCCAACGAAGCGTATGACGAGGGCGCCATCATCGCCCAAGAGGCAGTGGCGGTTGCAGAAGACGACACCCTTGAAAGCCTGGAAGAAAAAATTCACGCAGTGGAACACAAGCTGTACCCTCAAGCACTCCAGTTGCTCGCCCAAGGCTGCGTTGTCATCGGAGAAGACGGCAAGGTCAGAATTCTCTAACCCCGCCCCTCCTGTACCACTCCAGCCCCGCCCCCCTGTCCCCTCAGGCTCAGGTTCAGTACAGGTAGAAGTGTTATCTTAATGCCTGGCTCTTTTTGAGGAGGCGTTTTTATGAGAGTTCTGCTGGTTGAAGATGAGAAGTATCTGGCAAAAGCAGTTGCTGAGATTCTGAAGAAGAATAACTACACCGTGGACATGGTGCATGACGGTCAAGAAGGGCTTGAGTACGCGCTCTCAGGAATCTATGACCTCATCATCCTGGACATCATGCTGCCCACAATGGACGGACTGGCAATTCTGCAGAGTATCCGCAAAAGCGGCATAGAGGCACCGGTAATCCTGCTCACCGCCAAAGGGCAGTCCGAGGACAAAGTCAAAGGGCTTGACTACGGTGCAGACGACTACCTCGCCAAACCCTTCCACACCAATGAGCTCTTGGCGCGGCTGCGCGCATTGCAACGCAGAAAGCCGGAGCTCAACAACGATGGAGTTATTGCTTACGGAGACATCCAGTTTTCTCCCCACTCCTTGCAATTGAAGAGCGAGGCAGGAGCCAGGGAGCTCAAGCTCAAAGAAGCGCAGCTGCTGGAGCTACTGCTGAGCAGCCAAAACAGAGTGGTGTCCAAGCAGGCCATTATCGACAAAGTTTGGGGCTACGATTCCGAGGCAGAGGACAACCACGTAGAGATTCACATCTCCCGCTTGCGCAAGCATCTGGCAGAGCTGAGCTCTCAGGTAAGAATAAACACGATACGAGGAGCCGGCTACACCCTAACCAAGGACGAGGGAGACAGTTAATGTTTAAGAAACTGCACAAAAAAGTCCTACTGCTCAACATGGCGGTGACCTTTGCGGTGCTGCTGATTGCCTTTGGTGCCGTATACGTAACCACTCTTAACTCGATAAACACTGACAACCAAAGAAGACTTGACGGCGCGGTGGGAGCAATAATGCTCAGCGCTCGACCTATTGTCATTCATGATTACCACACAGGCCCAGAAGGTATTCCGGTTGAGCATGTGATGACAAGCCAAGCTGGAAACGTGATGGTTTTTAACAACCCGGGTTTGGAACAGGCGATTGTCGTAAACAGGGACACGGGGGAGCATATACCAGCCTTTGGCGTTATTGTTGACAGCTCGGGAAACCTGCTAAGAGTGAGCACTTCCTATGATTACCCCAGAGAGCTCTATGAAGAGGCTGCTCTTGCGGCTTGGAGCACAGGTGGGCAATCTACCATGACACTCTTTGGGCGCACGTGGCTCTACAAGATTGCACCCTTGCCAACCGCCCCGCCTGTCACAGGAGTCTACCAACCTGTTGAGCCTTCAAATGACTCTCGAATCGTCTTTTTGGACATCACCGACTCCATGAAAACCTTGCAAAACCTGCGCATGACCATCCTTTTTGTGGGTCTTGGCATGCTGGTGGTTATCTTTGGTGTCAGCTATTTCTTTACCCGGCGCGCCATACAGCCGGTTGCGGTTGCCTGGGAAAAACAGCGGCAGTTTGTGGCCGATGCCTCGCATGAGCTCAAAACACCGCTGGCCACTATGATGACCAATTACGATGTGGTGGTATCCAACGAGGAGAGCTCCGTAGAAAGCCAAAAAGAGTGGCTGGGCTACCTCAAAATAGGCATGGACAGGATGAATAAAGTGATCAACAACCTGCTTTCGCTGGCAAGGCTTGAAAGCGGTGAACTGGGTGGCGAAAAGAGCTCCTTTGACCTGAGCACTCTGGTTGCGAGCACCATGCAGCAGATGGAAGGCAAGGCACAGGAGAAGAATCTCAACCTCATCAGCAATTTTACTGGCGAGCTGCCTGTTGTGGGAAACGCTGACATGACCGAGCAAGTCTTTTCAATCCTTTACGACAACGCGCTTAAATACGCAAACGAAGGCGGCACTATAGAGGTGGTGCTGCAGCAGACAAAGAAGCATGCGGTTTGCACGGTGAAAAACACCGGCAAGGGAATTAGCCCAGAAGACCTGCCTCACATCTTTGACCGCTTCTATCGTGCTGACACCGCACGAACCAGCGAAGACAACAGCCACGGACTGGGGCTCCCCATTGCGCGGGCAATTGCAGAACAGCTGGGAGGCAGCATTACAGCAAGCAGCGAACAAGACGGCTGGACAGAATTTGTCCTGACGCTGGAACTATGACAACGAGACAGAAGAACCGTCCCCCTGTCTCATGGCTGGAGAAACAGATGTACATCTTTCAAAACGCAATGCAAAACCTACTGCGCAACAAAGGGCGCAACCTGATGACGGCTGCGATTATCTTTGTGGTAATTGTGTCGTCGGTAGTTGCGCTGATGATTTATAACACGTCAAACGGGGTGATTAACGATTACAAGTCGCGCTTTGGCTCAGAGGTCAGCCTCACGCCCAACATGGAAAAGATCATCGAGGCAACGCAGACCACCGGCGCCTTGGTGCGCCCCACGATTCCCGCGGAGCAGCTCATAGCGTTTGCAGATTCAGAGCATCTGCTCAGCGCAAACCTCGCGGCAAGCGGCAAGGGCTGGAGCGATGACCTCAAGGCAATCGATGGAGAAAAAGGCGGCGGCGGCGGACCCATGCTGTCAGCTGGTCCGGGCGGTGGCCCTGCAAACATGCCTGATGGGATGCCCGAGTTAAGGCAGTACTTCTTCAGACTGCTGGCCAACCAATACGATGATTTTGAGAACGGCAACAGAGAGCTGACCGAGGGCAGCGCCTTTCCAGAAAAGCCCGGCGAGTGCCTTATCAGTCAGGAGCTTCTGGAGAACAGCGGCCTCAAGATCGGCGACACCATAGTCATGAACTCTGACCTTATCAACCCGGGCAGCGGCCCCGGAGACGAAAGCTACCACGACATCGTATTCAGGCTGACCATCGTAGGCACCTACCTTGACCTCACGGACGAATACGCAAACAGCATGATGGAAAACGCCTTCTCAAACCGTCGCAATGAGGTGTTCATGTATTTCAATGACCTGGCAAGCGAGGTCAAAGAGGGGTTGATGGGCATTGACGTTGGCGCAACCTATTATCTCAAAAGCCCGGAGTTGCTCAGTGCGTTTACCGCTGAGCTCAGGGCAAAAGGCCTCGAGGATGTATTTGACGTGACAACCAATGAGGCTAGCTACCAGGCTATCGTTGGCCCGGTTGAGGCAATGAGGGGCATCAGCCTCACCTTTGTGATTATCGTGCTGATATTTGGAGCCATCATCATTGCGCTGCTTTCTTCCCTTGCGGTGAGAGAGCGCAAATACGAGATAGGCGTTTTGCGCGCTATGGGCATGAAAAAGGGCAAGGTTGCCCTGGGCCTGTGGGCCGAGACTCTCACCATCACAGCCTTGTGCCTGGTGCTGGGGCTGGCCGTTGGCGGGCTGGCGGCACAGCCGGTCACCAACCTCTTGCTCAACCAGCAGGTGGAGGCTGCAGAACAGGCGCAGGCTGCTGCCACGCCCGACCCGCCCGGCGCAGTAACGGTGCAGGGAGGCGGCCCGCAAGGTGTAGGCGGTCCCATAATGATAGGCGGACCTATCGCTGGCTTCATCGGACAAAGCTCCGCTGAGAAAATCACCAACATTGATGTGGGCATTGGGCTCAATACCGTTGTGCAGATCATCGTCATCGCCTTGCTGCTCACCTCTATAGCTGGCTTGATAGCTACAAGGCAAATCACCAAGTACGAGCCCATGAAGATCTTGATGGAAAGAAACTAGGAGAGCATCATGGCAAACATACTTACTCTTAACAATGTGTCCTACGCCTACGAAGGCGCAAGCAAAAACGTGCTGCAGGGCATGAGCGCAGACTTTGAAACAGGCCGGGTGTATACCATCATCGGCAAGTCCGGCGCGGGAAAATCCACGCTCTTGTCGCTGCTCTCGGGCTTGGATGTCACCACAAACGGCGCCATACTCTTTGACGATAAAAACCTCAAAAAGCTCTGCAGGGATACCTACCGCGCGCAACAGGTGGGGGTCATCTTTCAGAGCTACAACCTTCTGACCAATGCCACGGCGGTGCAGAATATCGTCTTGTCGATGAATATCAGCGAGTCGCCCGAAAGAGACAAGAAGGCCTTTGCATACGCCTTGTTGGCCAAGGTTGGCATTGACAGTGAAACAGCAGACCGCAAAATCCTTAAACTCTCAGGCGGCGAGCAGCAGCGCGTTGCCATCGCACGAGCCCTGGCGCATAACCCCGCCATCCTCATCGCCGACGAACCCACCGGCAATCTGGACAAAGACACCGAAGACGACATCCTCCACATCTTCACCAAGTTGGCTCATGAGGAAAACCGCTGCGTCATCATCGTGACCCACTCAAAAAGAGTCACCGCTATTGCCGACGTGGTCTATCGCCTCAAAGACGGCCGCCTGGCAGTAGTGTGAAGGGACGTAGTGTGAGTGGGCAGGGGATAGTGACTCACTCGGTAGGCTCAGCTGTTTGGCTTCTGTCTTGGGGGTGAGCGACACGGTTAAGCTTCAAGCTAGTAAAGCTTGCTGGAGCGAACCGGGGCCCCTAGACAGAAACAAACAGCTGAGCCTACCGAGTGAGTCACTTTCCCCGGCCCTCGGCCAGCTTTTAGAGCTTACTGGCTTTAAGCCGCAGCGCGTTGGTGAGCACCGAGAGCGAAGAGAGGCTCATGGCTGCCGCTGCCAGCATGGGGCTCAGCAGGGGGCCGCCAAGGCGTAGAGCAAGCCGGCGGCAATGGGAATGCCCACCACGTTGTAGCCAAAAGCCCAAAAGAGGTTCTGCTTGATAGTGCGCATGGTTTTACGAGAGAGCTTTATGGCGGTAGGAACATCTTCAAGCGTGGAGTGCATCAACACAATGTCAGCGGACTCTATGGCTACGTCGGTGCCGGCGCCAATGGCTATGCCAATGTTTGCCTGCACCAAGGCGGGGGCGTCATTGATGCCGTCTCCTACCATAGCAACTACCTTGCCGCTCTCTTGCAGGCGCTTGATTTCTGCGGCCTTGTCGCCCGGCAGCACCTCGGCCAGCACCGAGCTAATGCCTACACGCTCGGCAATCTCTCTGGCGGTGTCTGCGTTATCGCCGGTGAGCATGGTTGCCTCGATGCCCATCTCCTGCAGGTGTGCTACGGCGGCGGCACTGCTGGGCTTGAGCGTGTCGCGCACCAGAATCTGACCGGCGTACTCGTCGTTTACGTACACCTGCACACCGCGCCCAATAACCACCTTCTTGCCATCAACTACGCCCTCTACGCCTTGGCCGGGTTGTGCCTTGAAGTCTTCCACCGGCAGGTACTCCCCTTCATAGGCTGCAACCACAGCCTTGGCAATAGGATGCTCAGAATAGCGCTCAAGAGAAGCAGCAAGCTGAAGCAGGGTGGAACAGGGGGACGGGGTTAGTGTTCCAATTTGGCCCTTGGGCCAAATTGGAACACTAACCCCGTCCCCCTGTTCCACGGAAACTACTTCTGGTTGTCCTTCGGTGATGGTGCCGGTTTTGTCGAGCACTACTGTCTGGATCTTGCCGGCAGTCTCCAGAGCCTCGCCTCCCTTGATGAGGATCCCGAGCTCTGCGCCCTTGCCGGTGCCCACCATGATGGCAGTTGGCGTGGCAAGACCCAGAGCGCAGGGGCAGGCTATGACCAGCACGCTGATGAAAACAGTCAGGGCAAACTGCACGTCTCCCCCCGTTACGATGAGCCATAGAGCTCCAGCCAGCAGGGCTATACCGCAGACGATGGGCACAAAGATGCCCGCCACTACGTCAGCCAGTTTAGCAACGGGAGCTTTGCTGCCCTGGGCATCCTCAACCAGGCGGATAATCTGTGCCAGCGCCGTGTCTGCTCCCACCTTGGTTGCTTTGAAGGTCAGTGTGCCGGTTGTATTGAGTGAGGCTGCATACACCGTGCTGCCCACCTGCTTTTCCACGGGCATACTCTCCCCGGTAAGCATTGACTCGTCAAGGGCGCTGTGGCCACTTATCACCTCGCCGTCAACCGGAATAGACGCACCGGGCTTGATAAGAATGATGTCACCGGGCAGCACCTCGTCTACCGGAATCTCTCGCTCCTCTGTGTTGGAGCTGTCCTCAAGGGATGTAAACACCAGGGCCGTTTTTGGAGCCAAATCCATCAGAGCCATCAAGGCACCGGAGGTCTTGCCCTTGGCGCGTCCCTCAAGGTATTTACCCAGAAGCACCAAGGTGATAATGACACCGGCAGTTTCAAAGTAGAGAGATTCAACCGCCATATGATCGCCCATAACAATGAGGGCCACGCTGTAAAGCGAGTAAAGAAAAGCAGCGCTGGTTCCAAGGGCAATAAGGCTGTCCATATTGGGACTCAAGCGCGCCAGGGAGGCAAAACCAACCGTGTAAAAACGATACCCCACGCCAATTACCGGCAGCACCAAGGCCAACTGCGTGAGAGCATAGGCAAGCGAATGCTCCATAGGCTCGAGAAAGCTTGGAACAAGCACTGCAACGGGGCCACCCAACATTGGTGCCATAGCAAGGTAGAGCAAGGGCAAGGTAAAGCAGGCGGCAACAACAAACTTGAGCCAAAGCCTGCGCGCCTCCTCCTGTTTCTCAGCCTGCTTGGTACGAGAGGCGGCAAAGTCCTGTCTTGTGAGCGAGGCGCTAAAGCCTGTTTTATCCACGGCTGCAATCAAATCAGCCTCGGTCACTAACTCAGGGTCAAAGCGTATACCGGCCTTTTCCGTAGCAAGGTTAACGCTAGCCCTCTCAACACCTGCCAGAGCATTCAGCACCTTCTCAACCCGCGAGCTACACGAGGCACAATGCATACCAGTGATATCAAGGTTTATGTAAGAAGTCTCCACCATAACAACAGTATACTCCAGAGAGCCGGGTTGACTCACTGGGGACGGGGAAAGTGACTCACTCAGCAAGCTCGGCTGTTTGGCTTCTGTCTTGGGGGTGAGCGACTAGGCTAAGTTCCAAGCCTGCAAAAGCATGCTGGAGCGAGCCGGGGCCCCAAGACAGAAACAAATAGCCGAGCTTGCTGAGTGAGTCACTTTCCCCGTCCCCAGTGAGTCATGGCGGAGAGACAGGGATTTGAACCCTGGTGCCCGGGGTTGCCGGACAAACGGTTTTCGAGACCGCCGCTTTCAGCCGCTCAGCCATCTCTCCGCAGTTAGATAGCTAGGATACCAGAAAACGCTCCGGAGCTCGATACGTCCCGGCCGGCAGAGGAGCCGGGGTGAGTAAGAACAAACGCCCCTGTTTCATAGCCTCTGGGTCCTTCGACTACGCTCCGCTCCGCTCAGGATGACAGGGTGTGATGCTACGCTCCGCTCAGGATGACATGAGCCAGAAGAACCGCCCCGCTGCTTCATCTGGTATGATTACTTTACGCTTTTCAGGCACTTGAGCATGAGGTGAGACATGCCAGAAAGTTCTGAGACAAAAGGAACCTTTGCGCGCCTGGCAGGTCTTGGCGCTTTTGCTCACCTGACGGGGCTTGGAAACATCTCTTTGCGCCTGGGGCAAAACAGAACCATCAGGGGAGTCACCGAAGGTCTCATCAATCTGGTGCCGCTTGTGCTCATAGGCACAATTTGTTTGGCCTTAACCAATCTTCCTATACCGGCAATACACGTTTTCCTTAACAGCATCACCGGCAACCACTGGACGCTCATCTCGGACATGATCGTCTTTTCCACAGAGCACATCATTGGCTTGGCGGCACTGCTGTCGGTTTCATATGTCCTTGCGGGGCAGAGCAACTCCATTCAAAAACGCGAAATCAGCAGCTTTATCCCCATGTTCACGGCGTTTTCTTGTTACGTGGTCTTGTTGGTTTGGGATCCGGTGAGCTATGCCCTGGTTCCTGAAGGCCAACCTCCGGAGGTGCTGTTCACCAACGCGGGGCAAAGAGGGGTCTTCTTTGCCCTGTTTGTAGCGGTGGTGGCAACCAAGCTTTTTGCCCTGTTTACCAGGCTCTGGCAAAAGCTACCTTGGTTCAGGCGGCGCATTGTTGGCAGTTACATCCTGCTGCGCAACGCTCTGCACACTGCTGCCCCCATACTGCTTACCCTGACCTGCTTCATCGTGCTGAGAATGCTGCTGGATTGGCTGTTCAGCACAACAGAGGTCCAGGCTTATCTGGGCAACCTCATTGCCTCCTTGGTCAACGATGGTCGCCTCCCCTTTGTCGTCATCACCATTTTGATTATGCAGATACTCTGGTTTTTTGGAGCTCATGGTTCTTACACCATCCAGACCCTTATGCCACATGTTGACACTGCCGCCACCGGCAATACTGTGCAGGCTCTGGCGGCGGGTGCCCCTGGTCCTACCACCGTATTCACCAACTGGGACTTTTACAACATCTTCATCGAGATGGGAGGCGCCGGCACCACAATGGCGTTGCTCATAGCACTCTTGCTCTTTGGCTCCAAAGGAAGAGGAAAGCGTCTGGGGCGTATATCGATATTCCCCGTGACCTTTAACATCAACGAGACTCTGCTCTTTGGCATTCCCATAGTGTTCAACCCCCTGATGCTCATACCCTTCATTCTTGCCCCCGTGACCGTAGCTTGCGTGTCATTTGGGGCAATTAGCCTGGGGGTTGTGCCGCCCATAATCAACTCGGTGGAGTGGACTACACCCATCCTCTTTTCTGGGTATCTGGCAACAGACTCCTTTGCCGGGCCCTTGCTTCAGGCGCTTTGCATTGGGCTCGCATTTTTGATCTACGCACCCTTTGTGCTTGCCGTGAGAATTGCCACCGACCGCCACCAGCTCGAACTCTTTGAGCGCTTCAAGAAAGAGGCACAAAACGCCGCCAACAACGAAACGGTCTCAGTATCCGGCAGGCACGACGACATCGGCACCATGGCAAACCAGTTTATCACCGAAATCAGCATGTCTTTTAGCAGCAACAACATCCCCCTCTGCTTGATGTACCAGCCCAAAACCGATAACCAAGGGAGGGCCGCCGGGGCAGAGGCGCTGCTGCGCTGGATGCATCCCATGTTTGGCCCCATACCGCCGGATATCCTCGTTGAGCTAGCCGACGAGGCAGACTTTTCTGCACCTCTCGGCAGATGGATTGCCACAGAGGCGCTCGAAGAGTTTGCGCGCTGGCAACAAAGTGGGCTTGAGCAGCTGGTTCTTTCCATCAACCTCAACCCTCGCCATGTTTTCATTGACGAGGAGTTTCCGGAGTTCTTACAAAAAGAGATGGAACGCCTTGGTGTTGAGCCCGGCCTCATTGACCTGGAGATCACCGAGCACATGGCGGTGGGCGCCAGCAAGGAGATGCTACTGCTGTTTCAGCAGCTACGCAATCTGGGCGTCAGGCTTTCCATTGATGACATGGGGATGGGGTATAGCTCGCTTACCTATATCAGTGATTTTGGCGCGAGTGTCATCAAGATTGATATCTCGCTCATCGACCAGGTAGCCACCGATGTCAAGCAGCAAGAAATCGTGCGCTCAATAATCGACTTAGCTCGGCAGATAAACCTAACGGTCATTGTAGAAGGCGTTGAAACACAGGAACAGGTCAACGTGCTTGCTGGCCTTGGGTGCAATTATTTCCAGGGATTCTTCTTCTCAAAACCGCTCAGCCCTCAAGACTTCCTCGCTTATGTTGATGCCCACGGCACCACATTGCTCTTGCATGAAGGAACCCAGTCATCCTGAGCGAAGCGCGCAGCGCGTAGCCGAAGAACCCAAGCAGTGAGTCGCAGCCTAGGTCCTTCGACTACGCGCTGCGCGCTTCGCTCAGGATGACAGAAGTTAATCCAGCTGCTCTTCGATATCCAGTTCCATCAATGCAACGTTGTCGCGCAGCATCTTGGCGGTTTCTTCTGAGATTTTGCCGTCTTCGTACGCCTTCAAAATGGCCTTGCGCTCAAAGTCAAGAGCCCGAGCCTCTATGGCGATGGTCAGATACTGATCTCTGCGGATGTTTGCCGCCATGGTTCCGCTGCGCTCCCAGCGGCTTTCCAGGCGAGCGATGCGCTGGTTCATTTCATTCTTGATCAGGGCAACCGTATAGGCGGGAAACTCATCAGAGGGCTCAAGCTCGCCAAGCTTTTCCACTACATAGCGATAGTTGGCTAACTGCAAGGTATGAAGGTCAAACATGAGCACCATTCTGCCCTGCGGGCCCCCTGCCTTCTCTGCCTTTTGAAGGGTTCGGCGCGCTTTCCATTGATGGGTGAGCTGATTCATCATCGCCCGCACCTCCCATCTGAGCGTATGCTGATAGTCGGCGCGCGCCAGCTGTCGGCTCAAAACACTGATGTTGTAATAAGCCGTAAGACCGCCCACCTTTTCCAGGTCGGTGAGGCGCTGGGTGTTTTCTAACTGCAGCTCAATGACATACTTGCGCACCTGAGTTTCATTGGGCAGCCTCAAGCTGTTGTTGATCTTAAGCGTCTCGATACGCTGGTAATACTGGCGCACAACCCCACTTACAGCAGACCGCTCATTTGCCTCAGCGGTTTCGGTGAGCTCTGAGATGACTTTTCGGTAGATATCAAGGGTGGCGTTGAGCTCAGAGGTTTTTTGGCGGGCCTGCTTTCTCTTGGGTGCAATGAGAGGCACGAGGATATTAGCCAAAAGCAGGGATAACAAGATAACGCCACTGGCCAAGAAGATGAGCAGGTCGCGCTCCGGAAACGGCTCTGCGCCACCAATGGTCATGGGAACCGAAAGTATAATTGCCAAGGTGATGGCACCCTTGACACCAGAAAGCGAAAGCACCAAGGAGTCAACTAGATGGAGCTTCCAGTATTGCTTGTCTAAACGGGCTTGTTTCTTACTGGTTTTGCGAGCTTCTTTGCGAGCGAGCCTGCGTTCGCTCCGCGCCTTTTTGAGCTCTAGTCTCTCAAATGCCAGGTGCTTCTCGAGTGCAGCCTCATGCTCAGCAATAGTCATCTCACCAAAATTTGGAGAAAGGAGCGCCTTGTCCTCATCATCCTCTTCATCAAAGCCCTCTCCACTGCCTGTTTTAAAGGCAGATTCTGCGTTGGTCTCGCGCAGATTGACATTGCGGCGCATGAAAAACAACCAGAAAAAGCGTAACACCAAGATGAACGCCAGGATAAAGACCACAAAGAGAAGCAGGTAATTGGTGTTGGCCGCCGTGCCGGTCCAAACGCGCTCCACCACATAGGGCAGCTGGGTGCCCAGGATTAAGAACACCAGGCCATTGAGGGTAAAGTCAATCACCGACCACGCGCTGGTAGACACCACATTGAGGCGCGCTGAAGAAGGCGCAATGGCGCGGGGCTCAAAGCTGTGCGCTATGCCCGCAGCAACTACGGCGATGATGCCGCTTACGCCAACTGCCTCGGCCAACAGGTAAACGAGAAAGGGCGTAATGATTTCAAAGAGCACATGAAAAGAAACGCTTTCCATGCCGCGTGAGCGCAAGAAGCGAATCAAACCGTAGCGAACAAGCATCACCACAACGCCCAGCACCATGCCGCCGAGGAACTTTATGAGAAAGACCCCTTCGGCCTCCCAAACAGAAAAGGTGCCGGTAATAACCGCGGCAATAGCAAAATTAAAGGAAACGATAGACGAGGCGTCATTAAGGAGCGCTTCTCCCTGGAGCAGTTTGTTTTGCTCACTTGAGATCTTTGCGTTTTTTCTGAGCGAGGCTACTGAGACAGCATCGGTTGGCGCCAGCGCGGCCGCAAGGGCAAAAGCCGCGGCAAGCGGTATGGACGGAGCAAAGAGGTTAACAGCAAAGCCGAGGAGCAGCACCGTGCAAAACACCAGGCCAAGCGCCAAGAGCAACACGGGGTATTTGAGCCGCCAGAGCGCCTGCTTGTTCATTCTGCGAGCGTCGGCAAAAAGCAGGGGGGCAATGAAGACCACCATAAAGAGCTCCGGGTTGAGATGCATCTCAAAGCTCAGCGGCAAGAGTGTGAGCACGATACCCGTGGCAATTTGAACCAAGGGCGTAGGAAGGCGAGGAAAGCGAGCCCCGACAAAACTGGATGCAAGCACCGCCACCAGTAAAATCAGTATGAACTCAAAATCATGCATCCAAAAATTGTACCGTAATTAACTGCAGGGCTTCTCGGGCGGATAAGTGGTGTGTTGCGTTGTACGTAATTAACTGCAGGGCCTCTCGGGCGGATAAGCGGTGTGTTGCGAAGGGCTTGGCAGCTTTTCAGCAATTTTTGTGCAGAAATTGCGTTTGTCTATATCAGAAGGGGGCTATTTTGTGCTTTTTAGCCCAAAACACCCCATAGATGCACCGTTTTTATCCCATCCGGCAGCCGATTCGGCAACATTTGTGCTAGAACAGCCCCTCAGAAGATAGACAAGCGCAATTTCTGCACAAAAACTCGGCAAATCCTGCCAAACGGTGACTTTGTGACTGCTGGTCGTGACTGCTGGCTGCGGTGCAACTCGCGGAGCAACTGTGTTAGATGCGGAGAATCTCAATTACGTGTCTATAGCGCTTTCGGTTATAAATCACCGGAACAGGGTAGAGGGGGTTGGCCTCTTTGAGGGCCCAGGTAATCATCTGCTCTATATCTTCGTCTTTGATGAAATCAAAACCTGCAGGGATTTGCATGCGCTCGTTGAGGTCTCTGATGTATTGAATGAAGGCTTTTGCAGCCACGTCGTCTGGCGTGGAGTCCTCAGCGATGCCGGAGGTTCTGGCAAAAATAGCGAGTTTTTTATACACCTTAGAGCCATAATCTTCCAGCACAATGGGCATGACCACTGCATTGGCCAACCCGTGTGGCGTGTTGTAAATCCCGCCCAGGGCATGGGCTAGGGCGTGTATGTTGCCTACGCCGGATCGGGTAAAGGCAAAGCCTGCCTTGTAGGCAGCATCGAGCATTTGGCCGCGAGCCTCTACGTCGCTGCCATCTGCATAGACCTTGGGGAGATTCACCGCTATCTTTGCTGTGGCATCCAGGGCAAATCGTTTGCTTTCGGCGGTATTGTAGGTCCAGCAGAGATAGGCCTCCACCGCGTGAGTCAGGGCATCCATGCCGGTGGTAGAGGTGATGTGAGGCGGCAGGCCCAGGGTTAGCTCCGGGTCAAGGATGGCAAAATGCGCAATGAGAGGCATAGACATGATGCCATACTTGTGACGTGTTTTTGAGTCGGTTATCAACGCGGCTACGGTGGTCTCCGAGCCGGTTCCGGCTGTTGTAGGAACAGCGATAAAGGGGTCGAGCTTTTTGCGAACCTTCAAAATACCTTTGAGTTGCTTAAGCGTTTTATGGGGATACTTGACTTGAGCAGCAGTGGCCTTAGCCGCATCCATTGATGAGCCCCCGCCTATGGCAACAAAGCCGTTGCAGTCACTACTTTTGTAGAGCTCGTATATCTCGCCTACGGTGTCAGTTGTGGGGTTTGGCTGCACATCGCTGTAGAGTTCATACGGCATCCCGGCATCTTCAAGCACCTTGATAACACGGGGTGCCACACCTGCGGCCATCAAGCCCGGATCGGTGACCACCATCACCTTGGTCACCCCTTCATCGGTGAGGATGGCAGGGATTTTTTGGATGGCACCAGCACCCTCAATAGGGAGAGCCTTGCGCCACGGCAAGAACTTCATCGCATAGTTAAAGACAAACTGAAAGGTTCTGTACCAAGCATTGACAGCAGACATGAGAGGATCTCCCTTCAATAGAACACCCAAAAAAAGTATAGCACTCTCAGCAGGAGGGCAGAGGACGGGCGAAGAGACTGGAGAATACAGGGGGAGACAGGGGGACTAACTTTCTGTCACCCTGAGCGTAGTGAAGCGAAGCCGAAGGGCCTAGCCAGCGACTCGCTGCCTGGGTCCTTCGACTACGCGCTACGCGCTTCGCTCAGGATGACAGGGTTTGTTATATTCTGAGTTACCGGTTACTTAGCACGCGGCCTACCGCTCGGTGCCAGCCATCGAGGTGTCTTTTGCGCTCTTCAGGCGGCATGACGGGGGTAAAGGTAGCGTGGTCTTTGCCTGAGACAAGCGCCTTGAGTTTGGAGGTGTCCTTCCATAAGCCGGAGGATAATCCAGCCAAAAAGGCGGCTCCTAAAACGGTGGTCTCCCTGTTTTGGGGACGGAATATCTCCGCATCAAGAAGATCGCTTTGAAATTGCAGCAAAAAGTCATTGGCAGAGGCGCCACCGTCCACTTTGAGGTGCTTGAGCTTAAGTGATATGTCTGCCTCTACTGCCTCCACCAGATCGCAGAGCTCAAAGGCCATAGCCTCAAGTGCGGCTCGCGCAAGGTGGTTGATGGTTGTGCCTCGAGTGAGCCCCAAAATCGCACCGCGGGCATCCATGTCCCAGTAGGGAGCGCCCAGGCCGGTAAAGGCCGGCACTATGTAGACGCCGCCGGTATCGGAAACCTGCCGGGCAAGTTCTTCGGTCTCAGCCGCCGAAGATATAAGCCCCAGCTCATCGCGGAGCCACTGAATAAGGGCACCCGACACAAAAACACTGCCCTCCAGGGCGTACTCCAGCTGAGTAGAGCCAGGAGCAGAAGCAGCGATGGTAGTGAGCAGCTGATTCTCTGAAAGAGGTGCCTTGTTGCCGGTGTGAACCAACAAAAAGCAGCCGGTGCCAAAGGTGTTTTTGGCCTCACCCGGCTCAAAGCAGGTCTGTCCAAAAAGTGCGGCTTGCTGGTCACCGGCTACACCGCAGACAGGAATACCGTCAGGCAATGAGGAGTGCTCAGTGTGCCCAAAGAGAGAGGCCGAGGGGCGCACCTCCGGCAAGAGTTGCCTGGGCACCTCAAATAAATCAAGCAGCCACTCATCCCAGCAGCCCTCATGTATGTTGAAGAGCATGGTTCTGCTGGCATTGGTGTAGTCTGTGGCGTGGGACTTTCCGCCGGTGAGGTGCCAGATAAGCCAACTGTCAATAGTGCCAAAGGCCAGCTCGCCGCTCTCTGCCTGTTCGCGGGCACCGGGCAGGTTGTCAAGCAGCCATTTGATCTTTGAGGCAGAAAAATAGGCATCAGGTATCAGACCGGTTTTCTCGCGAATGCGCTCAAAGATAACCGGGTCGGCAGTGATTTCGTCGACCATAGTGGTGGTGCGGCGGCACTGCCACACAATGGCCGGGGCAATAGGCAAGCCGGTGCTGCGGTTCCACAAAACGGTGGTCTCTCGCTGATTGGTGATGCCTATGCATCGGATACGGGCAGCGTCAATGCCCTCGCCAACCAAGGCACCGGTCACTGCTGCCAGCTGGCTGGAGAGTATCTCCATAGCATCGTGCTCTACCCAACCGGGTTGGGGATAGTGCTGTTGAAAGGCAATCTGCCCCACAGAGAGCACCTCGGCTTGCGCATCGTAGATAACAGCGCGCGAAGAGGTAGTGCCTTGATCAAGCGCAAGAATTAGATCCTTCGAATTTGGCATTGGTTTCACCCGGCTTTCAAAGTACGTAAAAGAACCTCTCTCAAGTCTCTTTGAGAGAGGTTCTTACGATACCACACTAGGCTTATTTAATGGGAAGCTTAAAGGTTGTATAGATGCTTCCCTGCTCGTCAATCTCTACGTACATAAAGTAGGGAGACTTGATGTCAATAGGAAATTCTACGACTACATCATAGGTGACGGTCTCATTGCTGCCGAGCTCAAAACTGTCCGGCATCATGCCGTTGTTAAGAGGGCTCATCGGCATAAACTGCGAGGTACCTTCGCCCTGCACAAACCAATCAAAGGTGCCAAAGGGCTGCGGAGTGCCGTACGTGTTGGTGATTGTTATGTTGGTGATGAGCAGCTGACTGCCGCTGGCAGCCTCAAATCCTGCAAAAGAGGAGCCGGTGCTCATGCTGTTAATGGTAAAGGTGAACCACTTGGTTGCGTACTCTTTGCCCACTTGACCGGTGACATCGCCTTCAACGAGCTGCGACATCATATCGCTCATGCTGCTGCCGCCATCTGACTGATCGCTCCCGTCGCCGTTGCAGCCAGCAAGGCCGAGGGTTGCCGCCATAGAAAGCGCAACCAACAAAACAGCGAGCCTTTTTCCCAAAATTTTCATACTTTCTCCTTAAATCCACTTAAATTGCAACGTGCCTATTTTACACCTTTTAACTTTTTCAGGGAGATAATTCAACGCTTGTTGCCTGTTTGTGGTGGAGATGATGGGATTCGAACCCACGACCTATAGCTTGCAAAGCTATTGCTCTCCCAGCTGAGCTACATCCCCACGCCGGCAAACTCACACAGTGTATCACAAGTGACAGAGGATTTAAAAAAGAGGGCACAGAGAGAACACTCTTAACTCTCAACGATTGCCTTTGTTTTTGCGAACGATGAGCTCGGCGCCTTCAACGTCATCGCCCATGGACAGATCGTACACTTTGTAGTTGTTTTTTCCGTGGTCTTTGGCGTGATACATGGCTATGTCGGCATACTTGATGAGTTCGTCGTAGTCGGTTTGCATGCTGGGGAAAAGCGATATTCCAATGCTCATGCCAAGACCATAGGTGTTTATGTACTCCAGAAGACTGGGCTCCTTGCCAAAGGAGTCAAGGAGCTGCTGGGCATAGACAGAAGCCTCCGCGGTGCTTGATATACCGGGTACCAGCTGCAGAAACTCATCTCCGCCAATGCGGGCTGTGAGAGCCTCCATGCCATCAACGTGGTCATAATCGCTTTGCCCGGCAAAGCTTTTGAGGAACGAGGCTATGCTGCGCAAGAGCACATCACCAACATCATGCCCGGCAGAGTCATTGACGGCCTTAAAGTTGTCTAAGTCGATAAAGAAAACCGCAAAGGTGCGCTGGTGCTCCCTGAGAAAATCGATTTCCCTTGCTAAAAAGCTAAAAAGATTGTTTCTGTTGGGCAAGCCCGAGACAGAATCAAAGTTTGCCAGCTCAAAGAGATGCCTTCGTATGTTGCTGTTGTGGCGGCTGATCATAAAGAGGACAACCATCATCATCACCGCTATAAAGCTTGTAGTGATAACCAAAACCGTTGTATAAAAAGCTGAGGTCTCTCGGTGGCGCACGATAAAAGTGTCCTCAATATCGGTGGCAACGATGCCTACCTGATTACCCCTGCCGTCAAAAAGCGGCACGGCGCCTGTGTTAAAGGAGCCCCACTCGTCAACCACATTACTCACATCGGCAGAAGCGCGGCCTGCAAAGGCCTCTTCATGAACAGGGGAGAGCTCATAGGGGGTAAAGTTTTCACGAGTCTCCTCTGCCTCAAAATCGGTGTCAAAAACAAAATAGAACACACCGTCGATTTCTTTGAGCGCATAAATGTATGCGCCGCCTATCTCATAATTGAGCACTCTGAGCTCGTTTACAACCTTGACCCAGGCGTCCCAGTTTTCATTAACATCCTCTTGAGAATTGATTTTCTTGAACAAATCAATGTTACCGGAGATGATTTCCATGCCGGCTGTGCTGCTGGCGATGAGCTCTTTGCGCACGCTCTGAATGAGCACCTCTTCTGCCTCGGCATTATTCCTCAGCGTGAGAGAAAGCGTGATTAAGAGCGTGGCAACTAATAGGAATGCAACAGCCCCCATGCCAACGAGAAGAATTTTTGGAGCAACAACATCATTGATGCTTTTGCTTGAAGCAGCCCTCATCTACACCTCGTCAACTCCAACTACATCACCCAATACCTGGTTTGAGCGAGGAAATGCTGCCTTGCCACCGATTCTGTATTCAATAAACGCCCTGGCGGCTACTCGGCTCACGCCAGGGCGTTTATTTCAAAAGAACTGGTGGGCCCAACTGGATTCGAACCAGTGACCTCACGGTTATCAGCCGTGCGCTCTAGCCAACTGAGCTATGGGCCCAAAAAGCGCCCGATAACTGTATCCCAGTGGGGCATCCAGGTCAAGAAAATATATCAGAAAATCTCGCATTTGGCAAATTGCGAATAGTTCAAGCAGTTTACTTTACAGTTAAAAACAGCAAATGCGAGCAAAAATATGGCAATTGCGATTCACCGGGGACGGGGAAAGTGACTCACTGGGTGGAACAGGGGGACGGGGTTAGTGTTCCAATTTGACCTTGGTCAAATTGGAACACTAACCCCGTCCCCC
>WRBR01000003.1 GCA_009784425.1 Coriobacteriia bacterium
CCCCCACAACATAGATCGAGCTGCTACGGCTGAGGCCCTCGGTTTTAGCCGGGTGATACCTAACTCAATGGACGCTGTCTCGGACAGGGACTTTGCCTGCGACTTCATCTATGCGGCGGCCATGACCATGCAACACCTTTCACGGATTTGCGAGGAGCTCATCTTGTGGTCCACCGAGGAGTTTGGTTTTGTGGAGTTCTCTGATGCCTACACCACCGGCTCATCCATCATGCCACAGAAGAAGAATGCGGATTTTGCCGAGCTTGTCCGGGGTAAGTCCGGCAGGGTGTATGGCGATTTGATGGGCATCCTCACCTTGCTCAAGTCGCTGCCGCTTGCCTACAACAAAGACCTGCAAGAAGACAAAGAAGGCCTTTTTGACGCCCATGACACCGTGATTGCCTGCCTCGCGGCGGTGCACGGTATGATCATGAGCATGACCGTAAACGGCGCGCGTATGCTAGAGGCTGCTCAGGGCGGCTTTATGGCTGCAACCGACCTGGCCGACTGGCTCGCCGCTCATGACGTGCCCTTCCGCGATGCCCACGAGATAGTAGGCGCCGTGGTGCTGCACGCAGAAAAACAAGGCAAGCGCCTTGACGAGCTCAGCCTCGAAGAGCTGCAACAGTTCTCAGAGCTCTTCACCGCAGAGGCCCTGGAAGTGCTGAACATCCGCCAGGTAGTAGCCGCCCGCACCAGCTACGGCGGCACCTCCCCAAAAAGCGTCCGAACTCAGATTCAAGAGCTACGAACCTCATTGTCATCCTGAGCGAAGCGCGAAGCGCGCAGTCGAAGGACCCAGTCAACGACCTCGAACCTGACAGGTTCCGAGAACGGTTAGAATATCTCCATGCAGATAAACGGTGCTACAGCTCTCATACGCGCGCTTGAAGACCTTGGTGTCAAGCGGATTTTTGGTATACCCGGCGTGCAGAACATCGAGATTTACGACGCCCTGCTCGCTTCTCATATTGAACACGTCTTGGTGCGCCACGAGCAGGCGGCCGTTCATATGGCAGACGGGTATGCTCGGGCAACAGGCGGCGTAGGAGTGGTCTTTGCCACAAGCGGCCCCGGTGCCACCAATACGGTGACCGGCATAGCTACCGCCTACATGGACTCGGTGCCGGTGATCGTCATCACCGGACAGGTGCACACCACTTCTATTGGCACCGATGCCTTTCAGGAGGCAGACATCACCACCATCACGCTCCCCATCACCAAGCACAGCTATCTACTCAAGGATGTTGACGCGCTGGTACCGGCGGTGTTTGAAGCCTTCTATCTCGCCACGAGCGGCCGACCCGGACCGGTGCTCATTGATATACCGGGCAACGTTGCCGCTGCTGAGACAAGCTACCACAAGCCCAGCGCCGCGCCCACGCTCCCTTCCTACAAGCCAACCATCAAAGGCAACGCCAGGCAGGTCAAAGCCGCCGCCGAACTCATCGCCGCTGCCAAGTGGCCGGTGCTGCTGGCGGGCGGGGGAGTGGTGAGTTCTAATGCCTCCAAAGAGGTGTTAGCCCTTGCCGAGCAGGCACAGATTCCCGTGGTTACCACGCTAATGGCCAAGGGCGTTTTAGCCGCAGCCCATCCGCTTTTACTGGGGCAACCCGGCGTTTACGGCACGCCGCAGGCAAACGCTGCTTTGCACGAGGCGGACCTCATCATTGCCGTGGGCACCCGTTTTTCAGAGCGCGCCACTGCGGACGCAGACCACTATGCCCCCCGGGCAAAGATAGTGCACATAGACATAGATCCGGCCGAGATTGGCAAGAATATTCGCGTTGACGTGCCTATCGTTGGCGACGCAGCCACGGTGCTGGGTGCGCTCTCAGAAAGACTGGAAAAAACTCGGAGGCCCGTGCTCCAGGAGGGGGAAAGCTTGGCTGCTACTTCGCTCCCCTCATCGAGCAGTTCCCCGGAGGCTCCTCCGGGGGTTTCAGCAGAGGTTCCCGTAGAGGCTCCCGCTAAGGCTCCCGCTGAGGCTCCCGCTGAGGCTCCCGCTAAGGCTCCCGCAAACAACGGCCTCTATCTCAATACCACGCATCGAGTATTCTCGGTGTTCAACGAACTGCTCAAGGCCTGCGAGGATGTCATTATCACCACCGACGTAGGGCAGCATCAACTGTGGGCCAGCCACCTCCTTGATGCAAGCAAGCCCCGTAAGTTCCTCACCTCGGGCGGGCTTGGCACTATGGGATTTGGCATGCCCGCGGCCATTGGGGCGCAGTTGGCGTTTCCGGAAAGCCTCGTCGTCTGTATCAGCGGAGACGGCTCTTTTCAGATGAACGTACAGGAGATGGCAACGGCCGTAGACCTAAAATTGCCAATCAAAGTAGCAATTATTAACAACCACAGTCTTGGCTTAGTCAGGCAGTGGCAGGAGCTTTTCTTGGAGCATCGTTTCTCCCACACGCTGCTCGCAAACACTCCGGACTACGTAAAACTAGCCGAGGCCTATCAGTGGCAGGGCAGAAGAATAGACACAAAAGGCGAAGCAAATAATCTCAAGGATAACCTGCGTTGGTTACTCAAAAGCGAAGGTCCTGCACTGCTGGAGATTGTTGTTCCCACCCCCGACCTGGTAGAACCCATGATTAAGCCGGGTGGCACACTTACGGAGCTGGTCTGATGGCTGAACACACCCTGTCAATACTGGTGGACAACAAGCCCGGCGTGCTCACCCGCGTCACGGGCCTCATCGCGCGACGCGGCTATAACATTGAGAGCCTCTCGGTTGACAAGACCGAAGACCCACGTCTTTCTCGCGTGACCCTGGTCACTACAGCCGAGGATGTACCCATAGAGCAAATCAAAAAGCAGCTCCACAAACTGATCAACGTGCACAAGATCACCGAGCTCACGCCCGAGGATTCCGTTGACAGAGAACTGGCCCTTTTCAAGGTCAAAGCCGCAACCGACAAACGCCCAGAACTCATCAAGCTCACCGAGGTTTTCAAAGCGCAGGTCATCGATGTAGCCGCCGACACCCTCACCATCGAGCTAGCCGGCGACCACAATACCATCGCCCAACTCGAGGAGCTACTCAGCCCCTACGGAATCGTAGAAGTAGCCCGCAGCGGAAAACTAGCCCTCCCTCGCGGCAATTGGTAGTGGACAAAAGGGACACCAGCCCCGTTCTTCTGTGCCACACTTTGTCTCACAACTGTAAAGTATTTGCGTATAGGTAATGGAGGATAATAAGCTCGTCAAAAACTCAGGAGGAGCTTGCATGAATAGAATAATTACCGACAGTTGCTGTGACCTTACCCCAGAAATGAAAAGCGAAATGGGAGTAATCTCTGTTCCCCTGACCATGACAGTGGGGGATAAGGAATTCTGCGATGACGAGACTCTTGATAAGGCCGGCTTTTTAGAGACAATCAAGAGCTTCAAAGGAAAGTCCAGTTCTGCTGCACCTTCTTTTCACCTCTTTCAAGAAGCAATTGAAAGCACGGTTGATGCCTTTGTGCTCACTTTATCCAGCAAGCTTTCTGCTTCTTTTAACAATGCTGAGCTCGGAAACCAAAAGGCAACGGAAAATGGCAAGGGTGCACTTTGCGTGTTTGACTCAAAATCAGCGTCAGCAGGTCAAACCCTGATTGCTGTGAAGATTTATGAGCTTATCAAAGAGGGTTTTCCAAAAGAGCAGATCATTAAGACCATTCACAATCTGATTGACAACATGAAAACCTACATTGTTCTCGAAAACTACGACACCCTGCAAAAAAATGGGAGACTGGGTAAAGTTACCGGCACCTTCATTCACAAGCTCAATATCAAGCTGATTTTGGGGTCTGACGGCCAGGGCGAAATTACGTTATTCAATAAATGCAGAGGAATGAAGAAGACCATTCAGCAAATGCTGACCCTTATCGACAAAAGCGAGAGGGACATCAGCACAGAGAATCTCGTGATATCCCATTGCTATAATCCAGACTTGGCCATGCATCTGTCTTCATTAATCAAAGAGCGATTCCATTTCAAAAAGGTCATAGTAGTACCCACAGGCGGGCTCAGCACCTTTTATGCCAACGAAAAGGGCATAGTTCTGGCATTCTAGGACAGCTGGGGACGGTACGTTTTGGTACACCAACCCCGTCCCTCCTGTACCAAAAACTACAAGAGGGCAATCTGAGCCTGCTGGTAGAACCGGTATCCGCCACAAAGATGCGAGACAGTAAAACCATTCTGGGAAAGTATCCGCGCAGCCACATAAGAGCGCAGGCCGCTGTAGCAATAGAGGTAGATAGGCTTGCTCTTATCCAGCTCCCCAAGGCGCTCGCGCAGCTCATCCACTGGCAGATGAATGAAACCTTCAGCAGCGCCGTTCACAAACTCACGAGTGGTTCTGACGTCAAGTAAGGTAACACTGCCATCCAGAGGTAAATCATCCAGATCATGCCAATGGTACTGAGCAACCCGCCCCAACAGCAGATTTGTGATCATCAAACCCGCCACGTTAACTGGATCTTTAGCCGAGGAGTAATGCGGGGCGTAGCAGAGCTCCAGCCTGGTGAGGTCTTCGGCGGTCATCTGTGCGCGGATGGCCACGGCAAAGATATCGGCACGCTTGTCGGTTCCGTCTTTGCCCAGCAGTTGCGCGCCAAGGATACGGCCGCTTGGCACCTCAAACAACACCTTGATTGCCATATCTTCGGCCCCGGGATAATAACTGGCGTGATTGCCGCCATAAAAGTAGACCTTGTCATAGGAGAGCCCCAGGCTCTTTGCGGTGCTTTCGTTGATGCCAGTTGCAGCGGCGGTGAGGCCAAAGACCTTGATGATACATGAACCCTGCGTGCCGGTATAAACAGAGGGAATGCCGCAAATGTTGTCAGCCGCAATCCTCGCCTGCCTGTTTGCGGGCCCGGCAAGGGCGATTTGGGCGGGCGTTTGGGTGACAAACTCGTTGATCTCTACAGCGTCACCTACCGCAAAGATAAAGGGGTCAGAGGTCTGCATATGCTCGTCAACAACGATGCCTCCGCGCTTGCCAATAGCCAGCCCGGCTGCCTCGGCCAGCTTACTGGCAGGCTCCACACCAATGCCCGCTATCAGCAGGTCACACTCAATGAGCTTTCCGTTCTTGCGCTCAAGGCAGAGGCCGTCACCTTGCCGGGAGATACGAACGATAGGGGTCTCAAGCAGCATATGAACACCGTTGCTTCCAAGCTCACTATACAAAGGAGCGAGCATCTCCGGATCAAAGGGAGGGAGCAGCTTTTCAGAGCGTTGCACCAAGGTGGTTTTGACTCCGGCCTCCGCCAGGTTCTCGGCGGCTTCTAAGGCTACGTAGCCACCACCCATGACCACAACATGCTGAGCCTGACCATCGGTGATGGCAGCTATGATGGCATCCATATCTTCCAGGGTGCGTAGAGGGTGGACGAGCTCTTCTGCCCCAGGCTCGCACTCCGGCATACGCGGGCAAGTGCCGGGCGAGAGAAGCAGATAGTCGTAGCGCTCTTCGTAGTCAACACCCTTTTCAAGGTCTCTGACCTGAATGCTCTTGGCTTCACGGTTGATTGCCGTCACCTCATTGCGCAGGCGCACCTCAACGCGGTAGCGCTCCCAAAAGCCCTCCTTGCTCTGAAGCAACAGATTACTGCGCTTGGGAATAACCCCGCTTATATGATAAGGCAGCCCACAGTTGGCAAACGAGACCGCGCTTCCCCGTTCAAAGACAACAATCTCCAAATTCTCATTAAGCCTACGGAGACGCGCAGCAGCCGTAGCTCCACCCGCAACTCCACCAACGATGAGCACTCTCGTCATAACGCTACCTCCCAAATCAGCACTCTAGGTTTCCCAAAAACCTGCTTTTGCACATTAAAGTATATAATGAATTTCCTTTAGAAGAGGAGAGCGCCCGCCATGACAAAGATAGCAAGCCGCATAGTGCTGTGTTTAGCTGCCTGTTTGTTTCTGGCCTGCGCGAGTGGGTGTGCTCTTATTAACAACTACAAGCCGCAGCCCCCAAAAGAGCCAATCACAGGCGACTATGTTGTCATTGAAGACGTGGAGAACTCAAGGTACTATCTGATAGACAACCCGGCTGACTTGGAAGATCTCTTTCCCGTTTTGCCATCAGCCGTTTTTCTTAAGGAGGTGTCTTGCCATTACATTTACGTCATTGAGGATGGTTTTTACAAGACCTATTTTCCCTATTTCAAAGATACGTCTCTATATGAGAGCTGGGGTGAAGAAACCCCTTATGATTTGATAGAGCAACTGGGAAGGCTCCTGAGCGCAGAAAACGAAGTGTCTCACTTTACGTTTCTTGCCGAAGATCCAGCCCATTATGTAGCATTGATGGACCGCCTAAGTGAGGAAGAAGGGCTCCATTTCTACTATCCGTCCTTAGATACCGATGAGCGGTTCTCCTACGTTATGCTTTCCTATGATTGCACTGACATGAATCTGGACAGAGTTGTACAAGCCCCCATTGGAACCTTTTCTGTTGATGACGTCTTTATCCCCGTAGTTGAATACCTGGAAGAACGGGGCTTGCTCTATAAAGAGTGCGATGTACGCTTCATCGGTTCGTCCAATCAGTATTTTGGAAGGGGTGTGCAGCTGCTGGTAAACAAGCCTTTAACTCGCCAGCAAATGACTGAGATTTCTCAGCTTATGCAAAACAGTACCAACAAAGAGCCCTATTTGGATGGTGATAAACCGAGTGGCAGAGCGAGCTATATCGAAAAAACTCCCTACTCAATAGAAATGATTACCAAGAAGGATTTCTCCGAGAACGACATTGCAGCCTTGAAGGAAAAGTACAACCTGGAGGCTGCTGGTTAGCTCCCGCGTGACACAATCTAGACACTGCGAGGCTTGCATGATAAAAGTTAACACAAGGTCACTCTTTGGCCAGGGCTCCAACACCTCAGGCAAACAAATGCTCCTGTCACGAACCTTGTGATAGGAGCATAATTCTACTCATTGCCTCAGCTGGGCGCCATGACAGTGTCGATGTCTTTAACGATATCCTTGTCGATGAGGCCGCGCTCAGCCATGTCATTCATGATTATCATGGTTTCTGCATGGCTGCGAGATTCATGATAGGGACGTTTTGCCCCAACGGCTTCATAGATGTCAGAAACTGCAATCAGGCGTGAGGGGAAGTCCAGATCCTCAGCACGTTTGCCAAACGGATACCCCGAGCCATCGAGTTTTTCATGGTGGCTGGCTGCCCATTCGCTTATGTTGTCAAAGCCGGGGATTTTTGACAGCAATTCATTGGTGTGCTTGGCATGATCCTTTACAATCTCAAACTCATCGGGGGTCAAGGTGCCTATCTTTTCAAGTATCTCCGTGGGCACTTGCAGTTTGCCGAGGTCATGTAAAGAGGACGCCAGGTAGATCTGGGCACGCATCTCAGGATTCAAGTTGTAATGAGCGCACATGTTCCATACAATGTCGGCACTCTTGGTTGAGTGCTCCTTGGTGTAGGTGGATTTGTAGTTAACGATACGGGCAGTGAACGCCGCAATGGAAGTGGTGTCGTAGATACTGATATTCCAAACAGGAATGGCCTTTTCTGCTGTCTCTGTGATTACGTCGTCTCTGAGGGACAAGAGCATGTCCTCATCGAGAATGCTCAGCATTGCTTCAGCAGCTCGCTTGGAATAGCGTGTGCCTGCCAGATCCCTGATGCTTTTTCTGACCACTGAAAGTCGGTTAGTGGGAATCGTCTGCAAGTGAAAGTCTACGTCAACCATGTCGGCAATGGCAATCAGCTCGGCGCCTAAGGAGAACTCGCCATCTTTCTTCTTAAAGGGTCCCTTGCCGTCTGGTTGTTCGTGATGGTGCAGAATGTAGTCGCTCGAGTCGGCCCTCAGGGGCAAGGTTCCCACATTGCGCTGCCCGTAGCGACAATGGAGAATCAGGTTTATCTCCTGTCCAGGGCCTGGACGTTCGGAGAGGATATACTCGGTAAGAGCATTGTCATGGAACATCGCGCAGGTGGTGATGGCAGATATCTCGTCTTCATCCAGCCCCAAATGACGCCCCATAGCTGCGCAGAGGGTTGAGATGCGTTTCCCATGATTAACGCTGCATCCCAACAGATTGCTTTCTACGATATCCAGAGCAGTAGAAATCGTCTTGACCAGTTCGTCCATTCTCACATTCATTTTCTGCTTCTTTCTTCTGTTGTAACACTGATTTTGCTTGCCTCACGCATCTGAGGATATGCGTGTTCCGCTGGTGTTGTCGCACTGAAGCATAACTTTGTGAGCGCGATCAACCACTGATGTGATGGTGTCGTGCTCGTTTGCCATTGTAACGCCGATAGAAGTTGAGATTGAAAAATTTCCCATTTTTTGGGGGATGTCGGTCCCCTCCACTAAATAGCGCACCTTGTCGGCAAGCAGCGTTGCCTCATACTCCTTGTTGACCTCAAAAACTCCTATGAACCCTTTATTCTCCCAGTAAGAAAAATGGTCGGTGGGTCTGATGTTGAAGTATATCGACTTATACACACTCTCTTGAAGGTTCCTGGCAACCTCCGAGCCATATTTCTCGTAAACAACTTCGAGATTTTCTATGTCGAAGAAGATTACGCAGAAGTTGTTTTGGGATCTTCTGAGCTCTTGCAGCTTAAAGGCAATATAACTCTCAGCTTCTTCGTTACTGGAATCGCTGTTTGACCTGCTGTCAAATGTCACAGCTGGTTGAATCTGTGCACGACAGTAGTCATGCCGGGTAGACATTCTGGGAGTAAATATCTCCACAGCGCCAATATTCCTCCCACCTTCGATTATCGGGAAGATGTTGACGTGTATCAAAACGCGGTAGCCATCCTTGTGCCTGAGGAACACTTCGTCGCGGCGCTGCCTTCCATCAAGGATGGTGGCAAACAAAGGGCACCCGGAGTCACAAAGAGAGCGTCCATCGCAATCAATGTGATCCAGAATATTACTTTGGCAGCATTTGCCGATAATCTCTTCTGCCTTATATCCGGAGATTTCCTCAGCGGCTTTGTTCCAGTAGGTAATCTTCCTCTCAGAATTGACGAAGTAGACACCATCAAGCAAGTTATCGATTACTGACAGATAAAGGGCAGCTGGCCGATATAGGGCACTCTTAGAAGTCATGTTTCACTTCTCCCAAACTATAACCTCCACCACTAATTAAAATGAATATACTGCAAAAAATACCCTCCTTCAAGCACATTGAAGAAATAAAAAAAGTTTTCGCAATACAGGTGTTGTACGTGACAGAGGGAGGTTTACGACAGGAGGATGTTTGCGACAGATGTGTATAAATGACACAAAATCTCCGCCCCCTTGTGTCGCTTTGACTAAAGTGCTAAGGTTACACCCGTCAGTTTTATCGAAAGGTGTTTTGTGATGAATACTCATCGCGCATTTGAATATCGATACCCCAGCCTTGCCGCTTATTATTACGGCATGGAGTATTGAGTTCGGCCGCGGTGTTTTTCAAAGACAGTTTTCTGATTGTGACATAGTGAGGTAATCAGAACCGCAGCCAGTAGGTTGCGGTTTTGTTAGTTTTGGAGGAAAAACATGTTTATCGTATTAAAGAGTAACCCAGATCCTGCACGTCTCGCGAGCCTCAAGGACTGGCTGGCGAGTAAGGACATAGAGATTCACACCAGCGAGGGTGCCACCACTACGGTCTTGGGCCTGGTGGGGGACACCTCTATCATTGACATTGATTTGATAGCCGCCCTTGACATCGTTGAAGACGTCAAACGCATTCAGGAGCCTTTCAAAAATGCCAATCGCAAGTTTCACCCGGATGATACGGTCATCAAGGTGGGCAACACCCAAATTGGCGGCGGCAACCTTACCATCATGGCGGGGCCTTGTTCCGTTGAGAGCGAGGAGCAGCTGGTTACCATCGCCAAGGCGGTCAAGGCAAGCGGCGCTACCATGCTCCGCGGCGGGGCGTTTAAGCCGAGAAGCTCGCCCTATGCTTTTCAGGGCTTGGGTGAAGAAGGTCTGAGACTCCTCTCCCTTGCTAAAAAGGAAACTGGTCTGCCCGTAGTGAGTGAGATGATGGAGGCTTCGCAGCTTCCTCTGTTTGACGATGTGGACGTAATTCAGGTAGGCGCCCGCAACATGCAGAACTTCAATCTGCTGAGCGTGCTGGGAAATCAAGACAAGCCGGTTATGATTAAGCGCGGCCTTTCCTCAACGTACGAAGAGTGGCTGATGAGTGCTGAGTACGTGATGGCCTCTGGCAACAAGCAAGTGATACTCTGCGAGCGCGGCATCAGGACCTTTGAGACCTATACGCGGAATACCCTGGACCTTGGTGCGGTGCCGGTGCTGAAGAAGCTCTCGCATCTGCCGGTGATTATTGACCCGAGTCACGCGTCCGGCAAATGGGATCTGGTTCCCTCTGGCGCGCTGGCAGCGGTTGCTGCCGGTACGGACGGGCTGCTCATAGAGGTGCACAACGACCCCGAAAAGGCTCTCTGTGACGGTCCGCAATCGCTCAAGATGGACACCTTTGACGAGCTGGCTCACAAGTTGCTTGCTCTGCACGGCTTTATGCAAGAGCTTGAAGGGGGCAAAAAATGATTATCGGCATAGTTGGCCTGGGGCTGCTGGGAGGCTCGCTGGCAAAAAGCACCAAGGCCCGCACCATGCACGAGGTGCTGGGTATCGATATTAACGAGGAAACCATGATGCTCGCGCGCATGAGCGGGGCAATCGACGCGCCGCTCACTGAGGCCAACATCAAAACCTGCGACCTGCTCTTTTTGGCGGTTATGCCGCACATAGCCGTGGAATGGCTGGAGGCTCACGCGCCGGAGATAGCGCCCAGCACCGTGGTGGTGGACCTTTGCGGAGTTAAGCGCTCGGTGTGCAGTCAGTTGCAACCCCTGGCCAAAAAGCACGGCTTTACCTTCATCGGCGGCCACCCGATGGCGGGCAAGGAGCGGAGCGGCTTTGTGAGCTCAACTGATAAGCTCTTTGAGTCGGCATCCATGATTCTCATCCCTGACGCTGACATTGACATCAACACCCTCGAAGAGGTCAAGAACTTCTTCCTCGACGTGGGTTTTGCCAACCTCACCTTTACCACCCCCGACGAGCACGACCGCATTATTGCCTACACCTCGCAGCTGGCGCACCTGGCCTCAAGCGCCTACGTGCGCTCGCCTGAGGCACTGAGGCGGCGCGGCTTTTCAGCAGGCAGCTTTGGGGACATGACCCGGGTAGCCCGCCTCGACGAGTTCATGTGGGCAGAGCTCTTTTGCGCCAATACCGACTACTTAATCGATCAGCTCAGCATCCTCATCGACAATCTGAGCGAGTTCAAAGCCGCCCTTGAAACAGGCGACGAAGACAAGGTGCGTGAGCTACTCAAAGAAGGCCGCGAAATAAAAGCAAAAATCGGAGAGAGCTGAGGCCTTGCCATGAAAAGCATTTTTGGAACAGGGGGACGGGGTTAGTGTACCAATTTGGCTCTTGAGCCAAATTGGTACACTAACCCCGTCCCCCTGTTCCAAAAAAGGAGAGGGTAGAGATGCAGAGCATTTACGTTAATACAGGCAGCACTGGAAGCGGCTACACCGTAGCCATAGGCGCAGGCCTCTTAGAACGCCTGGGCGAGCTTATGCTGCAACAGTCCATCAGCCCCTGCCGCGCACTCATCATCACCGACAGCACCGTAGGCCCGCTCTATGCCGCCACAGTAGAGCGCAGCCTGACCGAAGCGGGCTTTACCACAAGCACCTTTACCTTTGCAGCCGGCGAGCAGTCCAAGAATATCCAAACCCTCTCAGACGCCCTTGAGTTCATGGCTCAAGAGCAACTCACCCGCACAGACTGCGTCTTTGCCCTGGGCGGCGGCGTAGTCGGCGATGTGGCCGGCTTTGCAGCGGGCTGTTACCTACGCGGCATCCGCTACGTGCAGCTGCCCACCACCCTGCTCGCTGCGGTTGATTCTGCAATAGGAGGAAAAACCGGCATTGACCTGCCACAAGGCAAGAATCTGGCCGGACTCTTCTGGCAGCCTTCTGCCGTGGTCTGCGACACCAGCTGCCTTGCCACCTTGCCAAAGGAGACCTTGCTCGACGGCGTAGTCGAGGCCATTAAGACGGGCGTTTTGGGCGACGAGGCTCTGTTTGACCTTTTGGAGCAGGAGCCTGCCGAGGCTAATCTCGAGGCGATAATTGCCAGCTGCGTAGCCTTCAAAGCACGCGTGGTTGAGGCAGACGAGCGCGAGAGCGAAGTCAGAAAGATCTTGAACCTGGGCCACACAATCGGCCACGCCATAGAAGTGTGCAGCGACTACCGCGTGTCGCACGGACAAGCTGTGTCCGCCGGCCTGGCAATGATAGCGCGCGCCGCCCTGGTCATGGGCTACTGCGATGAACGTGCGGCTTACCGCATCATTCAACTACTCACCAAGCTGGGGCTTCCCACAGAAACAGAGTTCTCAACCGAGGAGCTAACCCGTGCGGCCCTGCATGACAAAAAGCGCAGCGGTAACCGCATCACCCTGGTGCTGCCGGTAAACATAGGCTCCTACCTACTCCACAACATAAGCATCGAAGAGTTAAGAAACGTAATCAATTTTGGAAGGGTGAGATAAGAGATAAGAGTTATTACTCCGTCATTCCGTTCCGGGCTTGACCCGGAATCTGACCCGGAATCTTTAGTTTAAGTTCAAGATTGCGGCTCGGAGGCCGCAATGACGTAGTAGTGTAGATTAAGATTAAAGTGAGGAACATTGAAAGCTAAAATTACACCCGCGCCACTGTCGGGCACCATAGAAGCCATTGCGTCCAAGTCAGACGCGCACCGGCAGCTTATCTGTGCGGCATTTGCTGATGGGCCCACCGAGCTGCAGCTTAAAACCAGCTCTGAGGACATAGAAACCACCGCAGACTGCCTGAGGGCACTGGGAGCCGGCATCGAGCAACGCTCTAACGGGCTGCTGGTCAGCCCCATAACAAAACCCCCAGCTGAGGTGAGCCAGGACTGCGCTGAGAGCGGCTCAACCCTGCGTTTTATGCTGCCAGTTGCAGCGGCCAACTGCGAGCAGGTGCACTTCACCGGCAGAGGCCGCCTGCCAGAGCGCCCACTGGGCGAGCTGGTTAAGGCCATGCTGCAAAACGGCGTTGAGTTCTCATCAAACCAGCTCCCCTTCACCACACGCGGCAAGCTGCAAATCGGCAGCTTTAGCCTGCCGGGTAATATCAGCTCACAGTACATCACCGGCTTGCTGCTGGCGTTGGCAGCGCTCGAGGGCACAAGTGAAATCATCCTCACCACGCCGCTGGAATCCAAGGACTATGTCAACATCACCCTCAGGGTTCTTGAGCTCTACGGCGTGGATATACAACAAGAGGAAGACCGCTTTATTGTTCCCGGCGGTCAGCAATTCAAATCCCCCGGCAAGGTGGCCATAGAAGGAGACTGGTCAAACGCAGCTTTCTTTCTGGCTGCGGGCGCGCTCAGTTTGGGCGTTCCCACGATACAAAGCCTTGCAGAAGGTGATTTCAGCGCCTCGCTCACCGTCGCCGGAATCTCACCAAACTCCCCGCAAGGCGACCGCAACATAGTCAGCTTGCTCAAGCTATTTGGCGCGGAACTCACCCAAGACGATAACCAGGTCAGGGTCTTTGCCGCACCGCTCAGGGGCACCACAATCGATATCGGTGAAACGCCGGATCTCCTGCCGGTGCTGGCAGTTGTGGCCGCCTGCGCGCTAGGAGAAACTCGCTTTACCAACGCCGCACGTCTCAGGCTCAAGGAGAGTGACCGCCTGGAAACCACGGCAGCCCTGCTGCGCTCGTTGGGAGGCCAGGCAGAAGAACTGCCTCAAGGCCTGCTGGTACGCGGAGGCAAGCTCACCGGCGGAGTCGTCGAAAGCTTCAATGACCACCGCATAGCGATGGCAGCCGCGGTTGCCGCCATAGCCTGCACCGAGCCGGTTATCATCAATAACGCGGAGGCGGTGGCCAAGTCATACCCCGCCTTCTTCACCGATTACCAAAAACTGGGAGGAGCCGTACATGTCATCTGAATTCGGCAAGATACTGCGCGTTTCTGTATTTGGGCAGTCACACGGCCCCGCCATTGGCATAGTGATGGAAAACCTGCCTGCCGGCGAGGTCATAGACGAGGCAGAGTTACTCGCCTTCATGGGTCGCCGCAAGGCAAAGGGGCCGCTTTCCACCCTGCGGAGAGAAGACGACATCCCCATGATCCTCTCAGGCATGATTCACTGGAAGACCTGCGGCAGCCCCCTCTGCGCCATTTTGGAGAACAAGGATGCCCAGTCAAAGGACTACGAGGCGCTCAAGGAAATCCCCCGGCCTTCGCATGCAGATTTTGTGGCCTTCAAAAAGTGGGGCAAGCACACCGACATGCGGGGAGGCGGCCACTTCTCCGGCAGGCTCACTGCTCCTCTGTGCATTGGCGGCGGCATCGCCAAGCAGATACTTGCGCGCAGGGGAGTCTTTGTGGGCGCCCATCTGCTCTCCGTGGCGGGGATAGAAGACGAGCCCTTCGGCCTGCATCCTACCCAGGAGGATTTTGACCTGGTAGCCAAGAAGCATTTCCCCACCATCGATGACGCCGCAGGCGATAAGATGCAGCACGCCATCAAAGAGGCCTCAGCAAACAAGGACTCAGTGGGCGGCATCATTGAGTGCGCAGCTATAGGGGTACCGATTGGCCTCGGTTCACCGATGTTTGAAGGCATAGAAAACAAGCTCGCCGCAGCCATCTTTGGCATTCCTGCGGTTAAAGGCATAGAGTTTGGCAGCGGCTTTGAAAGCGCCCGCCAGCGCGGCAGCGAGCATAACGACCCCATAATACTCAGCGAGCAAAAAGACATCACGATGGAGAAAAATGACGCCGGCGGCATCAACGGCGGCATCACCAACGGCATGCCCATCAGGTTTAACGTTGCATTCAAACCCACGCCTTCTATCAGCAAGCCGCAAAAGAGTGTGCACCTCACCGCACTGGAGGAGACAGAGCTCATCATCCACGGCCGCCACGACCCCTGCGTGGCGCACCGTGCGGTTCCCGTTGTAGAGGCAGTAGCCGCTCTGGTTCTGCTCGATTGCCTATTGGAGCATCATGGACATTAATGAAATCAGAAACAGAATTGATGCGGTTGACGAAAGGATCCTGGAAGCCTTCATAGAACGCATGCGCCTCTCAGAAGAAGTTGCCGAGTACAAGCAGCGGAATGCACTCCCGCTAGAGAATATCGCACGCGAACAAGAAGTCTTACAAAAGGTGAAGGAAAACTCCGGGAAGTACGGGCTGTACGCCCAGGAGTTATTCAGCACTCTCATCAAGCTCTCAAAAGACCAGCAGCAAGAACTCTTCTCGGAGCTGGAAGGCTCATAATGAAGGAAAAAGTCAACGGGCTACTTGGGCGTTCGCTCAAGCACAGCTTTTCGGTGGCCATCCACCGCGAGCTGGGCAATGCTGAATATCGCCTCTACGAGATTGAGCCTGAGCAGCTTAAAGCCTTCCTATTAAACAACGACATTGAGCTTCTCAACGTAACCATTCCCTATAAAAAGAGCGTGCTACCCTTTTGCGCCGAGCTTTCCGAAGAAGCGCAGGCAATAGGTAGCGTCAACACCATAGTCTCAACCCAGGGCGGGCTTTACGGTCACAATACCGATGCCTACGGCTTTGCCTACATGGCAGCGCGCGCCGGCATCTCCTTTGCAGGCAAAAAGGTACTCATCTTTGGGAGCGGGGGAGCCTCTAATTCCGCTGTGTACGTGGCTAAGCAAGCGGAAGCAGCCAGCGTAACCGTAATCTCTCGAAGCGGAGAAAATAACTACGAGACTCTCGCTCACCACGCAGACGCAGAGATCCTGGTCAACGCCACACCAGTAGGCATGTACCCGGCAGAGATAGGGAACTCTGTGGTGAACCTTGCCGACTTCCCCCGCTGCGAGGGCGTGTTAGACATGGTCTACAACCCGCTGAGAACAGCCCTGATTATTCAGGCAGAGGAGCGCAGGATCGCCTGCGAGGGCGGCCTCTCCATGCTCGTTGCCCAAGCCAAAGCCGCAGCGGGACTGGTACAGGAGGGACGGGGTTGGTGTACCACTTTTTGGAACAAAAAGTGGTACACCAACCCCGTCCCTCCTGTACCAGTCCCTTGTGCTGTGTCACTCTGCCCCAGCACCGAAAGAGTCCTCAGCCTCTTGCTTTCACAACAAGAGAATATCGTGCTCATCGGTATGCCGGGATGTGGGAAGAACACTATCGGCGAGACGCTCGCAAGCTTATCCGGCAGAGAGCTGGTAGTCTTAGACGACAAGATCGAAGAAGCTGCGAGAATGACCATCCCCGAGATCTTCAACCGCTTTGGAGAAGAAATCTTCAGAGACTTTGAAAGCGAACAAACGGCCTTATACGGCAAAGAACACGGCCTTATCATTGCAGCCGGCGGTGGCGTTATCAAAAGAGAGCGCAACTATGCACCGCTTCACCAAAACGGACGGATTTATCATGTTGAAAGGGATACCGCGCTTTTGGTGCGAGTTGGCAGACCTCTTTCCGCAGGGGCAGACCTAGAGCAACTCTACGAGGAGCGCTTGCCTCTGTACACTCGTTTCAGAGACGTGGTCATTGAAAATTCCGGCGCGCCCCACGAGGCTGCAGAGAATATATGGAAGGAGTTCAATGAATATACTCATCATCAACGGTCCTAACCTCAACATGCTGGGCATCCGCGAGCCGGAGGTCTACGGGACGGCCACGTATGAGGATCTGGTTGACTTGATAACCGCCGAAGCCGAGCGCCTCGGTATTCAAACGAGCTTTGTGCAGTCAAACTGCGAAGGCGCACTGGTTGACGCCATCCAAGGCGCCTACAAAACCGCAGATGGCATCATCATCAATCCAGCAGCCTATACCCACACCAGCATCGCTCTGCTCGACGCGCTTAAAGCCGTAGGCATCCCCACCATAGAAGTACATATCTCTAACCCCGACACCCGCGAAGATTTCAGAAAGACTTCCTACCTACGCGCCGCCTGCATTAACACCATAGAAGGCCGCGGCTTCAACGGCTACCTCGATGCCCTCCGCGAGCTTGCCGCCGTATTGGACGGAGATCAAGTTGACTGACGCTTTGAATAATATGGAACCAAAAAAGCTCCTTGCTGAGATAGATGCTGAGATGAAGAGAATAGCTCTTCAGATTGAGCAACTTACTGAGCGCCGTAAATCACTGGGGCTTAAACCAAGTGAAGAAAAAAAGAACCTGAAAGATGAGATTAATTCCCTGACATTGCTGCTGGAGGAACTCAAAGATGAGGAAGACGCCATCATTTCAGGTACTCTGGAGCACTGTGGCATTAACTGGAGAACCATCGATCTTGACGAGGACTACAACCGTGCGCTGGTGATTTCTGAGGATGTGCTTGAGATGATGCCGTTCCACGAAATGGACGGCGAGGCTACCTGGGAAAACTCATCTCTTCGCTGGTGGCTCAATACGGAGTTTTATGAGAATCTGCCTGCATATATGCGCATTCGTATTGTGGAGGTGGCTCTTCAAAACCAAAGCGGTAGCTCTGTGCCTAACCGTAAGTCACTACACAATAAAGTGTTCCTGCTTTCTGAAGACGAGGCAGAGTATTATTTTGAAGACACTGCCGACAGAATTGCCAGCTATCAAGATACGCCGGTATGCTGGTGGCTGCGCTCACCGAGCAGTGGTGATACAAACGGCGTAGCCAGTGTCGGCGATGACGGCAACATCTACGACAACGATGAAAGCTTAGATGACCACGGCTATGGCGTGCGCCCTGCCATGTGGATAAGGTTGTAACATGAAGGTCTGGATAACTCGCCTTTTGGTATTCACCGTATTTGCGATAAACATTCGCTGTGTCATCGCATTCATTTTCTTTGCAGAAAACTATATCAGGGCTTATGAGCTAACGGGCGTGCCCGGAATGGTGGCGATACAGGGGATAGGGGTGGCCTTTCTTATGTGGAACACTACCTATCCGCTGGTTATCGTGCGGCCTGATAAATTCAGGATACTTTTCATCGTTGTGATTGCCCAGCAGATTGTTGGGCTTTTAGGTGAAACCTTCATCCTCCTGACCATGCCAGGTGGCTACGACATCCTCGCCGGCAATATCTTGCGCTTCATCATATTTGACGCAGCGGGCCTGGTGCTGCTTGTTACAGGATTCTTCTTATCAAAGGGGGCGGGGAAAGTGGTACAGAGGGACGGGGTTACTGTACCAATTTCGAAGAAATTGGTACAGTAACCCCGTCCCTCTGTACCACTTTCCCCGCCCCCAGGGCACAAAACGAATTGCTATAATTTATCTTTTATCCGAAACCCAAGCGTAAGAAGGAATTTTCATGAAGAAGAAGTATTTGATGACCCCTGGCCCAACCCCCGTTCCACCTGAGGTTTTGCTGACCCAGGCTCGCCCGATTATCCATCACCGTACCCCAGAGTTTGATCAGGTGGTGCAGAATTGTGTGGAGGGCCTCAAGTATGTCTTTCAGACGGAGAAGTCAGATGTGTTGATCTTTGCCTGTAGTGGCTCAGGCGTCATGGAAAGCTCTGTTGTCAACTGCTTTTGCGCTGGCGATGAGATTCTCATTGCCATCAACGGCAAGTTTGGCCAGCGCATGGAGCTTATTGCCAAGGCCTACGGCCTGGAAGTCTCCGTGCTGGAGTACGGCTGGCAAGAGGTGGTCAATCCGCTCGATATCGCCGAGTATCTTGAAAAGCACCCCAGCACCCGCGGCGTGGTGGTCACGCAAAGCGAGACCTCATCAGGTGTTCTGAACAACATTGAGGTCGTTGGAGATATAGTCAAGGGCTATCCGGAATGCATCTTCATCGTTGACTCAATCACCGGCATTGGCGCCGTGGATTGTAAGACCGACGAGTGGGGCCTTGACGTGGTCATGACCGGCTCGCAAAAAGGCTTGATGCTGCCGCCGGGACTCGCCGCTGTGAGCGTGAGCCCCAAGGCCTGGGCTGCCTCTGAGCGCTCCACGCTTCCCAAGTTTTACTTTGACTGGAAAAAATATCTCAAGAGCCTGGCGCAAAATACCACGCCCTTTACCCCGGCGGTAAGCCTGATGATTGGCCTTGACGCCTCGCTCAAGATGATGCGCGAAGAAGGCATGGAAAACGTCATAGCCCGCCATGCGCGTCTGGCAGAGGCCACCCGCCAGGGTGTTGTTGCCCTGGGACTCGAGCTCTTTGCGCCGGCAGAAGGCCGCGGAAATGCGGTCACGCCCGTGTGGGTGCCGGAGGGCATTGACGGCAAGCAGCTCGTCAAAATCATGAAGACTAAACACGGCGTCACCATTGCCGGCGGCCAGGACGACTACGCAGGTCGTATTATCCGCATCGGCCACCTGGGATACTTTGATGACCTGGACATCATAGTCACCCTGGCAGCGCTTGAGATGGCGCTCCTTGAGCTTGAATTTGACTTTGAACCGGGCTCAGGCGTAAAAGCAGCCGAAGCAGTGCTTATGGGAGTTAAGAGTTAAAAGTTAAAAGTTAAGAGTTAAGAGTTAAAACAATTTCAAATACTAGCCTGGAGGAAAAATGAAGGTTTTAATAGCAGAAAAGCTTGCAAGCAATGCAATGACCTTGCTGGAGGAAGCCGGTCATACGGTTGATGTCAAGATGGGGCTCACTAACGATGAGATCATCGAAACCATACCCGACTACGACGCCCTCATAGTGAGAAGCGCCACCAAGGTGACCCGTGAGGTCATCGAGGCGGGGAGCAACCTCAAGATCATCGGGCGCGCCGGCGTGGGCGTTGACAACGTAGACGTTGAGGCCGCAACCGAAAAGGGCATCATCGTCTGCAATGCTCCCACCTCTAATATAGTGAGCGCTGCCGAGCAGACCATCTGCCTTATGCTCGCCAGTGCCCGCAAGACTCCTCAGGCAAATGCCTCCATGAAAAATGGGGAGTGGAACCGCTCTGCCTTTACCGGGCACGAGCTCTATCAAAAGACCCTCGCCATTGTGGGTCTGGGGCGCATCGGAGGGCTGGTTGCCGAGAGAGCCGCCTCGTTTGGCATGGAGCTCATTGGCTACGACCCCTACTGCTCGGCTGAGCGCGCCGCCAACCTGGGAGTCACCAAGTATGAGACCATCGACGAGATTCTCCCGCTGGCTGACTTCATAGTGGTGCACCTGCCTAAGACCAAGGAAACCATCGGCATGTTTGGTGCCAAGGAATACGCCAAGATGAAGGACGGGGTGTATCTGGTCAACACAGCCAGGGGCGGCATCTACAACCTGGCAGAGATGGCGGAATTCCTCGAAAACGGCAAGTTTGGCGGCGTAGCCATTGATGTGTACGAGTCCGAGCCCTGCACGGATTCACCCATCCATGTGTTTGATGAGGCCATCCTCACTCCGCACCTTGGTGCGTCTACGGTTGAAGCGCAAGAGCGTGCGGGCATCCAGATTGCCGAATACGTGCTCTTGGGGCTTGAGAACAAGATGGTTCCCACGGCGGTCAACGTTAAGCTGGTTCCGGACGATGTCATGGGCGCTGTAGCTCCCTATATCTCGGCCTGCGCAACCCTGGGCGTGATTTTGGCGCAACTCAGCAGAGAGGCCATTGCCAATGTTGAACTCACGGTGAGCGGCGAGCTCTCTGCCTACGATGTGAGCCTGCTCGGCACTGCCGCCTTGCGTGGCATCTTCTCGCGTCATAGCGACGAGCCCGTCAACTTTGTCAACGCCAACTATATTGCCGAACAACGCGGCGTAAATATCACCATCAAAAAGGATAGCAAGCAGCACGAGTACAACAGCAAGGTTACGCTGCTCACGATGAATGGAAACAAGCGCATTGAGGTCAGCTGTGTTGCCTCGGGCCCCCATGCTGATATGCGCATTATCTCGCTGCTTGATTACAAACTTGACCTTATCCCCAGAAAATACGTGTTGGTGATGAAGTACGAGGACACGCCGGGCAAGCTCGGCCGCATAGGCACGGTGCTTGGCAACGCCAATATCAATATCTCAACAATGGAGATTGGTACCCTGGATAAGTCCATTGGCGAGGCTCTGGTTTTGATGAACGTGGACGATCCGGTGCCGGCTGATGTGTATGATGAGCTGGTTGCCAGCGTTGGCGTAACCGATGGCTGGTTCATTGAGCTATAAGCCGTTTACACCAAAAGCGGCGATTGAATTAGCTAATCCTCCTACCTGGGTGGCCTCTGTTGGACCCTGCCTTATAGCTGGAGCCCTGGCGGTGTGTGCCGCGGTGATGTATGCCTTTAGCGGCAATAGTCCGTTTGGCTTTGGCATGCCGGATTTGGGTTTTTCTGAAGGTGGCATTGCCAATTTGCCTGCTTCTGATCCGGACATCCTCATCTCTTTAGCTGTGGTGCTTGATGTGCGCTCAGCGGTCTGTTGGGTTTTGATGCTGCTCTGCGCTGTGCTGATGCAGAGTGCCTCCAATACGCTCAATGACTACCAGGATTTCAAAAGCGGTCTTGATACCAAAGAAACCGTCTTGGACAAAACGGACGCCTCCATCGTTTACAACGAGATAAGCCCCCGCGACGCCCTGGTTTTTGGGCGCATCCTGCTGGCAGTTGCGGGAGTGCTGGGGCTGGTAGTGGTGCTGCTCAGCAGTTGGTGGCTGCTGCTCCTGGGCTTGGTGGCCGCTCTCGCGGTTGTGTTGTATTCCGCAGGGCCAAAGCCCCTGAGTGGGCTGCCCTTGGGCGAGCTGGTGAGCGGCGGAGTGATGGGCGGCATTATCACCTGTGCCACCTTCTATGCCATGACACTGACGTTTTCTCCCCTTGTTTTACTGGTTGCGCTCATTCCCATCATAGCCATCGCTCAGATTATGCTCACTAATAACACCTGTGACATTGAGAGAGACCGCGAGGCAGGCCGCAAAACGCTGCCGAGCCTCATGGGATTTAAGGCCTCGCGCCTGATAAACGCCCTTTTGTGCCTGCTCACTTTTGTTATCTTGCTTTTGGTACTGTACCTGTTGGGACTCTACATCGGAATTATCATTGTTGTTGCAGGCTTTGCACTCTGCTTCACCCGCATTGACTACCTGCTTAAGGGTGAGTACAGCCCTGAGCAGCGTACTGCGACGATGATTGCTGTTGCTTCGTACGCCCTGTGGCTTTCCCTGACTACCGCAATTGCCTTGATATTGGGAGGAGCCCTCTATGGAGTCATTTGATAAATCCGCGTACGTGTACGGGGTGTTCTCCCGGATATCCGACAAGTACGATGTCATGAATGACCTGGAGAGCCTGGGGCTTCATCGCCTCTGGAAGGCGCAGTTGGTACGAGAGCTTTCTCGGCAAAACCCGGCGAGCGTTCTTGACATCGCCTGTGGAACCGGAGACATTGCCATTGCAGTGGCTCAGGCTTTGCCTGCTGCAAGGGTTGTAGGTCTTGATTTCAACGAGCCCATGTTAGAGGTGGCAAAACGGCGCGCTACCCGCGAGGCTCCCTTTGGCTTTGTGGTAGGGGAGTCTGGCACCAGGTCTACCAACAATCTGCGCCTCATGACAGGCGATGCTATGGCACTCCCCTTTGACGACGAGAGCTTTGATGCCGCAAGCATCTCCTTTGGCCTGCGCAACATGCCTGATTATGCGCTGTCTCTTGCAGAGATCTATCGGGTGCTCCGGCCCGGAGGACGGCTGTATTGCCTGGAGGCATCGTACCCCACCAATGAACTGGTCAAACCCCCCTTTAAGCTCTACTTTAAGTATTGGCTGCCGGTGCTCGCCAAGCTCGTGGTAAACAGCCCGGAAGAATACGCCTGGCTCAACACCTCCACCGAAGCCTTCCCCAGCAAGGACGAGCTAGCGCTTCTCATGCAAGCAATCGGATTCTCCGAGGTCAGCTACTCCAGCTTCTTACTCGGCGCCGCAGCCCTACACCGCAGCACCAAGTAACTCCCTGTCATCCTGAGCGTAGCGGCGTTCTTTGCCGCGAAGCCGCGAGCACAAAGGGACAGCACAAAAGGACAGCACAAAAGGACAGCACAAAAGGACAGCACAAAAGGACAGCACAAAAGGACCGTCCCTTTGTGCTGTCCCTTTGTGCTCCCGTGCGGACAAGAGAACTGACTCTTTGTCCGGGACTGACCCGCTGTCTGGTTAGAACGAGCCCGCCAAAACCTGCGCCACAATAATCACAACAGTTGTTATTGCCAGGATTATGCCTGCATTGGCATAGACTCTGCCTGGCCTGCCTTTAGATATCTTGCGCCTGCTCCTCACGCCCGCAAAAACAGCTATCAAAAGAGACGGGATTACTATGCAAAGGAGAATCAGTAAAGCAAACATCATGGCAAATGAATATGCAAGGCCGCAAAAATCATAGGCATTAATCATGTAGAAGTGGTAGACCTGCATTATTATCGGATAGACTGCGGCAATCGATCCAAAGACCAAAGAGATGATTCCAGCCTTTAGACCAGGTGGTGGCTTTGTGTTTTCTTCGGTTACCGCTAACAGGTGTGACTCGCTGATTTCTTCGCTGCAAACTTCGTCACTTTGCCCCGCAAGGTTTTCTGCAGACTTCTTTATTCGAGAAACCAGACTAACAATTCCGAGGGCAGCTCCGGCTATCGCTGCGGGAATCAACAAGAAACAGAGCACAAGCGGCGCAAGATTGTCAGCCGTTGTCCAGTTTGCCGGAAATAAAAAGTACAGCGCGCAGAAGACCGAGACGCCTGCGAGCAACAACAGGGAGATGACCCCGGTGCTTTTCGCCAAGTTGAATTCCTTCTTCATAGACCTTGATCCCTTCTTCACTTGCTCCGCCCCTCCGCCTGGGGTTTCAGCTCTCGTAAGAGCTATTGATAGTACCTTGAAATCACCCAAAAGGTTGCAAGTGTCAAAGTTATGGAGCACAAAAGGGCCGCCCCCATGAGTCACGCCCATGAGTCACGACTCATGTCCCCTCGGGTTGCGGAGCACAAAGGGGCGGTCCTTTTGTGTTCACAATCTCTCGTTTGGTGCCGCGGTGCAAAGCTGTGAGCACAAAAGGGCCGCCCCTTTGTGCTCTGTAGTACTTCAAAACCTAATTCAAGATTTTGGTAGCCAGTTCTGCTAATAATTTTCGCTTGTGCGCGATTTTTTGGCACTTTTGGATAAGAAATCACCCCAAAAGTGAGGTTTTGGGGTGATTTCTGCTGTTTTCAGTCTCATTCTGGTTCATATTTCGCGCACAAGCGAAAATTCTTAGCAGAACTGACTGCCAAAATCTTGTGGTATGGGAGGGACGAGGTTGGTGTACCAATTCTGTCATCCTGAGCGTAGCGAAGTATCTAGGCAGTGAGTTCGCTGACTGGGTCCTTCGGCTTCGCGGCAAAGGATGCCGCTGCGCTCAGGGTGACAGGGGGCTTCTCTTCTTACTGAATGCCCGGCAGGCTTGGTATGGTGGCAAAGCCGCGGGCTAGGTCTTCGTCGGTGGGGACTTTGTCGCTCATGGTGCCGCTCAGGTACTGCTCGTAGGCGCTCAGATCCAACAGGCCGTTGCCGGTGAGGCCAAAGAGTATGGTTTTCTCCTCGCCGCTTTCTTTGCATTTGAGTGCTTCGTCGATGGTTGCCCTGATGGCGTGAGCGCTCTCGGGTGCGGGCAGCGTGCCTTCGCTGCGGGCAAACTGCAGCGCCGCGTCAAAGACCTCCGTTTGCTCAACAGCGCGCGCCTCATTGAGGAAGCCATCGTGATAGAGCTGCGAGAGGATGTGGCTCATGCCGTGGTAGCGCAACCCGCCTGCATGCGAGGGCGAGGGCATAAACGCGTGGCCCAGGGTGTACATCTTGGCGAGCGGGGTTACCATGCCGGTGTCGCAGAAGTCGTAGGCAAAGCGCCCGCGGGTAAGCGAGGGGCACGACGCCGGCTCAACGGCGATGAAGTAAGGCGCGCGCTTTCCAGCCAGCTTGTCAGCCATGAAGGGCGCCATGAGTCCGCCGAGGTTTGAGCCGCCGCCCGCGCAGCCGATGACGATGTCAGGATAGACCTCAAGCTTCTCAAGCGCCGCCTTGGCTTCCAGACCAATAATCGACTGATGAATCAGCACCTGATTAAGCACCGAGCCGAGCGTATAGCGCTTGGAGCCGCCACTGCTCACAGCAACCTCAACTGCCTCTGAGATGGCGGTGCCGAGAGAACCCAGGCTGTCCGGGTATTCCTCGAGCATCTTGCGGCCCACGTTAGTGGTGTCAGAAGGGGAGGCGGTAATACTTGCGCCATAGGTCTTGATGATGGTTTTGCGGTAGGGCTTTTGCTCAAAGCTCGACTTAACCATGAAAACCTCAAGATCCAGGTCAAAGTACACACAGGCCATAGCCAGCGCGGTGCCCCATTGACCGGCCCCAGTCTCGGTGGTAATGCCGGCCAAACCTTGCTCCTTGGCGTAGTAAGCCTGCGCAATGGCCGAGTTAAGCTTGTGCGAGCCGGAGGTGTTTCCGCCCTCGTACTTGTAGTAAATCTTGGCCGGGGTGCCGAGCTCCTTTTCAAGGCAGTAGGCACGCACCAAAGGCGACGGGCGATACATCCGGTAGAAATCCATGACCGGTCCGGGGATGTCGATGAAACGGTCGGTGGTGTTGAGCTCCTGCTTAGCCAGCTCGGTGCAAAACACCGGCTCCAAATCGGCAAGCCCAACAGGTTGTAAAGTGCCGGGGTGGAGGATGGGAGCGTGCGCCGTTTGCATGTCTGCCCTCACGTTGTAAAACGCCGTGGGAATCTCGTCCTCACGCAGGTAGACTTTGTACGGCTGGCTCTGTGCTCCGGTAAACGTGCTGCTCTCTAACATGACAATCTCCTTTCATCGTTGGGTCACTCTTCCTTTTGCCCTTTGCAAAAAGCAACTTGACCCTTTTGTTACGTAGGGGATTGGTCGATGGACCCTACGTTTTGGAGACTTGAGCAGCTTCTGAGCAACAAAAAAGCCCACGTCTCCACATCAACGATGCGGGGACAAGAGCTTTGGTTATTCCAGCTATGTGCTGGAGGAAAGTCTCCTGCGGTGCCACCCTCGCTTGCCAGCTGGTGCTTAGTGCCGGCCACTCACGAAGCGCCATCACGCTTCTGTTCTATAACGGGAACTCCCGTCCGGGAATACTAACTGTGCTGCTGCACAGGATTCCTCCTGGCCCTCCGAGGTCCATTTGTCTGTTCGCTTGCTACCGGATTCTCAGCCTCGCCGGTTCTCTGTAAGCGCGCCGCAGACGTTACATCCTCATCAACGGTGTAGTGGGCATGTTATCACAGTCAGAAATACTGTCAAGGGGGCAGGGAATGTGACAGGGGTGCGTACCTGCCGCCAGTGAGGTTATTGAATTAATGCTTCTGCGATGCGCGTGCTTGTTTCTGGTGAAACTCCTGCTTGTTTGGCATAGTCTGGCCAGTTGCCGATAACCGCCTTCATCGTTTTGAGCACCTGCCGGGCGTAGGGAATCTGGTGAGCGTCGGCAAAGCGGCTCAGGTCCTGAGAGCTTACATCGCTGAACTTGCCATCCAGCCCCATGAGGTGTTCCTTGAGCCATTTATTCTGCGAGTTATACGCAAAGGTCACGTCATAGGCTGGCGCCAGATGCCAAGCGCCCAAGTGATCCATCAGAAAAGAAAAGTTCTTACTGTGGTCATCACAGTTTGCCGCATAGAAATTGAAGACGGTGCGCCGGAAAGTCTCTGTCTTAGCCTCGTCGCTCAAGCCAAGGCGAGAGATGACGGTAAAGAGCGAGGCATATTCATTGGTGCGTACGAGATTGAAGTCAATGCCGTCTATTGCACAGAGGCTTTGGAGATGCAGTTTTTGCAGAGGCTTGTTCAAAGAATCTTCCGAAGAGTCCAGCCGGTCAAAACGGCGCACCATGAAGTGTGCTCTGTCGTTTTCTTCCAAAAGGCGCGTTTGAGGCATGTTGATTCCGGCGTCCCGCGCCATGAGGGAGTAGGCATATTCAATTCGACCATATTGCAGCGATTCCCCGAGGCGCGAGTCTTTCGTAACACCATCAAACTTGATGAGCCATGATTCTTTTCCAGGCTCCTGTTTATGCCCGGCAGTGAGTGTGTCAGTTGTTGGATCCACATTAATAACAGCCTTAGCCCTCGCTCCACCGGCACTGACTCCAATGGAGAGAAGGCTTTTCAGGGCTTTCTTTGACTCCTTGTCATCCGTGAGGTTTCCTTGAATCGCATCGCGGGCAGCGGTGACCAACTCGGCTATGTCAAGAATCCCGCCAGGTTCTCTTCCCATTGAATAAGCTGGCTTGAATTCCAGGGCACCTATGGCTCTGTTGGCAACGTAGGCCAAGCGGTCGAGCGGCGTAATCTCAGCAGAGGTGATTCCCAGTTGGCTGAGGTGTGCGTTAATCAACGAGTTTCCAAAGTTATCGGGGAGGGCATCGGCGATAGGAGGAGGCAAGCCAAGCCACGTTTCCTTTGAGTGACTTCTAAACACCTGTGCGCCTTGAGTTAGCGGCAAGAGAAGGGGGCTGATGGAAAACCCGCTCTCAAGCCATTCGGGATAGTATTCAAAGGCATAGGAGTCCCTTACCCCCGGCTCGGCGGCTACAACTCCCACCTTCTTGCCATAGAGCGAGACCTCAACAGCGTCTATGTGCTTGAAAGCCATATTAAGCCTCCATGCTATCACGCGTGCCAGAGCGTTTGCGCCCCACGCGCTGTGGGTAAGCAGCCTTTTTTTGAGTCTCCCTGAACTGCGCAACAGGGCTGAATTTCCTTGAACTTTCAATCCATTCTGTAAACAACCTTGTTTCACCTATAACAGAGAGTACCTTGAGCATGGTGCTGAGCGTTGAGCCTCTTCCCAATTCTAGGCTGCGCACAGCCGTAGGAGAAAGATTTGCTCGCGCGGCGGTGTCATCAAGCGTTAAGCCCTTGCGAATCCGCGCCTGACGAATTGCTTTTCCGATTTCTAACTCTGTGTCTGCAATGCTATCCATGCGGCTACGCCTTTCGTGAACTGAGTCCTCTAATAAACTCTGGAAAATAGTAGTATAAAGGAAAATACTCCGTTTAACAATACAAATGCAGCGATTAGGCTTGGTAAAGACTCAGTGTCACGGGAGCCGGCCCCGGTGGGACAGGGGATAGGCTCCTGTCTCATTTTTGGTGTGGTATCGAGTATTCGCAATGTAGCTTACAATTAGAAGAGTTCAGATAGGTAAGGAGAAGCGCTATGAAGTATTTTCATGTTGATGTATTTACCGACCAGCTTTTCAGTGGCAACCCGGCTGGAGTGTGCTTGCTGGATGAGTGGCCTGCAGACGAGTTGTTGCAGAGTATTGCCTTTGAGAACAATCTCTCCGAAACGGCGTTTCTGGTTAAGCTGGAAGAGCACTACCACTTGAGGTGGTTTACGCCGCTTATTGAGGTTGACCTCTGTGGTCACGCAACCGTGGCAAGCGCTTCTGTGTTGTTTGAGTTTGTAGAGACCGAGGCAACTGAGCTCAGCTTTGAAACACTCAGTGGTATCTTGACGGTAACACGCGGTGATGACGACCTGCTGTGGCTGGATTTACCTGCGCGTCCTGCAGCGTCTGCACCTCTTTTTCAGAGTCTGACAAGCGCGTTCAATACCAGCATACTTGAGGTGCATCGTTCTGCAGACTTTCTCGTAGTGCTTGAAAGCGAAGATGCAGTCAAAAACCTTACACCAGACTTTGACGAGCTAAAAAAGCTTAGGGAAGAAGCTGCAATAACAGATGACCTCTTCGGTGTTATCGTGACTGCTCCCGGGAGTAACTGCGACTTTGTATCCCGCTTCTTTGCGCCAAATGCAGGGATTGACGAGGATCCTGTTACCGGGAGAGCTCATGCGGTTCTGATTCCGTATTGGTCCAAGCGCCTGGGCAAGACAAGCATGACCGCCAGGCAACTCTCAGAAAGAGGAGGCCAGCTTTGGTGTATCGATGACGGCAATCGCGTTAAGCTGGGCGGCAAAACCAAACTCTATCTCACTGGGAACCTGCATATATAAGACGTTCCGGGACAAATTGGGGACGTTTCTATTTGTGTCTTACGTTGGCTTCGGTAGCCTAGAAAATCATTAGGTAGAAGGAGGTTATTTGCTTAGAAGCTCCGTGCAGGTGTTGATGTCTTTGGCTATTTGATTGGTTCTGGCGGAGGTGAGGCTGGCTTCCTCGGCAAACTGAGGCCAGTTTTGCGCAACCGCTACTGCCCGGTCAATGATTTGCTCGGGGTTTTTAATGGGGTAGGGGGCAGAGGCTTTGAGGATGCCCTCTCTGGTGATGTGAGAAAACACACCGTCTACTCCCATTACATGTGCTTTTGTCCATGCTTCTTCAGCGGAATTTCGTGCATGAGTGACATCATACGCCGGGGCAAGCTCCCACTCCTTGCCCTCTTTAAGCAAGAAGGCGTGGTTTTTTGTGTGGTCGTCGTTATTGGAGAGGGCAATGTTAAATACCATTCTCCTGAATAGTTCGTCATAAGCCTCGTAAGCCAGATTCAGCTCTCCGGCGACCAGGAACAATTGTGCATAGTCATAGACGCGCACGGCGTGGTAATCCATGCCCTTGAGCGCGCAGAGAGTTTGGATGTGGTGCTTGCTATTGTTCTCGCCGCGATCAAAACGCTTGGTCATGAAGTGTGCTCTGTTGTTGATTTCATAGAGCTGCGACTCGGCCATATTGATGCCGCAGGCTTGGGCCATCAGGTAGTACGCGTATTCGATTCTGCCGTATTGTCCATCTTTAGCGCCAGCGTCATCGGGGGCCGTATCGAACTTAATGAGCCAGTGCTCAAAGCCCTCCGGGATGTCAAGCTGCCCTGACAAAAAGGCCCCCGTCTCGGGGTTAAAGCCTACAACCGCTTTTGCTCGCGCTCCACCGGCAGAGGTTCCTATCTCAATGAGCTGCGCGAGCTCCGCGTCAATGTCTTCTGGGCGCGCAAACTTCAGGTTAACCGCTACCGCTTTTCTTGCAGCCGACACCAGCTCGCCCAATTCAACCGCAGTGGCTTTGGCTTTTCGACCTTTGCGAATTGCAGGATGATACTCAAGCGCTCCCATTCCGCGTTTTCCGATATATGCCAGCCGGTCAAGGGGAGAAAACGCTGATGAGTCGAGGCCATTTCTTGCCATCCAGGCATCAATCAGGCTGTTTCCAAAATAGTCGGGGAGTGAGTCGGCTATGAAAGGCGGAAGTCGGAGGAAGGTCTGGTCTGGAAGATTGGGAAATACCGTAGCACCCCTGGTAGCCAGCGGCAGCATCAAGGGAGCCAGCTCAAAGCCGGTTTGCCTGAACTCAGGATAGTACTCAAAGGCGTAGTATCCCCTTGTTGGGTCAAGAGCGAGCGCTCCTACACGCCGGCCCCAACAACGTACCTCTAAAGCATTCACCTGCTTATATGCCATCTCGTGTTCCCTGTTCTGTTCGAGTGGGTCACCGTACCCGTTGTCGTGGGCGGCTGAGCTTCAAAATATCTATTGGGCTTACGGCAGAGCTGGATGTGAGACTTTCTATCCACGCAGTCTCGCCCAGAGCGTTTAGCACCGAAACGAGCGTCTTTACCGTTGAGCCCTTGCCGCTCTCCAAATTACAAAGAGCCGACTTTGAAACCTTAGCACGCTCGGCAAGCTCCCCTTGCTTAAAATTCTTCTGAATCCGCAAGGCTTTAACCTGCTCTCCTAAGATTTGTTCCCACTCCTCCGGTCTTCTAAACACCAGGGCACCTCTGCTTCCTTAATCGCGCTCTTGCTTGCGATAGTATATCATAATACGATAAATACTGTATATAGAGGAATAAACCAGCGCAAACGTTGTTAATTACTCATAAGCTACTACTATGCCGATGTACGAGCAGACTTGTGGACGTTACTGCTCGCATACGTTTTCGTCATTCCGGCCTCCGAGCCGGAATCTTGAAAACTTCAGAAGTCAAGAGCTTCTAGATCCCGGGTCAAGCCCGGGATGACGAAAACGGGTGTGAACAGTAACTGTTTAGTCCAAACCGTCCCCGCGGGGCGCAACACTCTCGCTGGACAAGCGTGAAATCTGCGCTATAATGCTTCTTTGCGTCTGAAACAGGGCTGGAGCTTTTGCGCCCTTGGATTGATTGAAAAACAGGAGATTGTAAGATGGACATCATTCGTGCTCTCGAGCAGCAACAGATAAAAGCAGACATTCCGGAGTTCTTCGTGGGAGACAACGTCAAGGTGCACTACCGTATTACCGAGGGCAACCGCGAGCGCATCCAGGTATTTCATGGAGATGTCATCCGTAGACATGGCGCCTCTAACCGTGAGACCTTCACGGTGCGCAAGATCAGCTTCAGCGTGGGCGTAGAGCGCACCTTTCCCGTACACTCTCCTAAGATCGACAAGATCGAGGTAGTTCGTCACGGTGCCGTGCGTCGCTCCAAGCTTTATTACCTGCGTAAGAAGGTTGGTAAGGCTGCTCGCATCCGCGAAAAAGGCTTCTAATTATTTTTGGTACAGCAGGGACGGGGTTAGTGTACCAATTTGGCCCCTGGGCCAAATTGGTACACTAACCCCGTCCCTGCTGTACCAAAAAAGAAAGCAAGGAATTGTCATGCCCAGTAGAGCTGAAAAAAGCGCCGAGCTTGATCAAGCGCTCTACGGCTTTTTAGAAGAGCTCGACGCGGGCAGAAATCTCAACATCATTGGCATAGACGAAGTTGGTAGAGGGTCACTTTGTGGCCCTCTTACTGTTGCAGCGGTTTCTTTGCCGCTTGCTCCGCGTATCGTTGGCCTGAATGACTCCAAGAAGCTCAGCGCAAAGCGGCGCGATGAGCTCTCTGAGCAGATCAAGCAAATTGCCAAAGCATATAGCATAATAGATATAGAAGCGCAGGATATAGACCGCATCGGCATTGCCGAGGCGGTTTTCCAAGGCATGACACAGGCACTCAAGGCTGTCACTGCCCAAACTCGCAAGCCCGATATCGTGCTGATTGATGGCAGGCCGCTTGGCATCCATGCAAACGAGCAGGCTATCGTCAAAGGGGACGGCAAGGTGGCAAGCATTGCTGCTGCCTCTATCCTGGCAAAGACCCACCGTGATGCCCTGATGCTTGGCTACAGTGAGGAGTATCCCTGTTACGCCTGGCAATCCAATAAAGGTTACGGCTCAGCCGTGCATATCACTGCAATCAAGGAGCAGGGCCTTTCGCCATTGCATCGTAAGAGTTTTTGCGGAGGAATTCTACAAGAAACCTTGTTCTAAGCAAAACAAAACAGAATCTTAACCAATTTAAAACCGCATCAAAACAGAATCAAAACCAAAAATGGCCTGAGTTTAATTTCGGTTGAGTTTTGGTTAAGACCTGGTCATGCAATAGTTAAGAACGGCTGTTCATACTGTCTTAAATATGAATTCAGATTGGAGACAGCATGGAAACCGCATTGGCAACAAAACAAAAGAAAACATCCAACGATAAGACCAGAGCTAAATCAAGCAGCCAGGAGAAGACTCAAAAAGCAGCCGGCAAAAACCAGACACTCGGCAAGCTGGGCGAGGACTTAGCCTGTATCTACCTTTTAGACAACGGGTTTGAAATTTTGGAACGTAATTGGAAGTGCGACTCGGGTGAAGCTGACATCGTTGCTACCGAGGGAGAAGCACTTGTTTTCATTGAGGTAAAAACCAGATCAAAAAGGTATCAAGGTCTGCCGGAATATGCGGTAACCGCCGAGCGGATTGACCGGTACGAGAGGATAGCCCTCAGCTATCTGAGAGAAAAAAAGCGACCCTCCGGACAAGTGAGATTTGATGTCATAGCAATCTCCATGACTGGCAGGCAGCAGTGTCTACTCCGCCATCATCGAGATGCTTTTGGATCTGGCTAACAATGAGCACTGAAAAAGTGAACAATCCTAACTACATTCAAACAGCTGCAATCATTGGCGTTGAGGCCAAGCCTGTCACTGTTGAGGTCTCCTTTACCAACAGTTTGCCGGGAATCAGCATTGTTGGAATGCCCGACACTGCGGTTAGTGAGGCACGCCTACGAGTCAGAGCAGCTCTGCGTGCAACGGGGTTCAAAGTGCCGCGTGTGCATATTCTGGTGAATCTCGCGCCCTCGGATATCCCCAAGATCGGCTCAGGCTTTGACCTGCCCATTGCACTCGGAATTCTGCTTGCTACCGAACAAATCAGTGGCGAGGGCGTAGTAGACCACCTTTGCATTGGCGAGCTCTCACTGGACGGCAGTGTGCGCCCCGTGCGGGGCATGCTTGCCTATGAGCAATTAGCACGAGCGCTTAATATCTGCATGCTGAGCGCTGTGTCAGAGCAAGGCATTTTCTCTGACATGCCGGACAGGCATTCCTGTTTAGAGAGCCTTGAAGACCTCCACGTGCAAAGCTTTCAGAGTCCTCTGCCTCGGCAAAAAGTAGGTAGAAAAACTGCTCATGATTACTGCGATATTGCGGGCAACGACCTGGCAAAGCGTGCCTTAACGGCAGCTGCGGCCGGAGAGCATGCCCTCATGATGATTGGTCCGCCTGGCTCCGGCAAGACAATGCTCGCGAGCAGGCTCCCCACCATTATGGATTCGCTCTGCGAGCAAGAACGCTACGAGAGCGCCATGATCCACTCTATAGCCGGTCTTTCCTATGACACGATACTGGAGGGGCAAAAGCCGTTTCGCTCCCCGCATCATAGCGCCACCAAGGCAGGCTTGCTTGGCGGTGGTTCCCCGGTAACACCCGGAGAGGTCACCTTGGCGCATAACGGCATCCTTTTCTTGGATGAGATACCGGAGTTTGGCTCGGCGGTGCTGCAGCTGCTCAGGCAGCCTATTGAAACCGGTACGGTTTCACTGGCTCGCGCGCGGGGAACCACGGTGCTTCCTGCCAAATTCATGCTTATTGCTGCCTCAAATCCCTGCCCCTGTGGCTTTTTTGGTGACCCTGAGCGCAGTTGCAAATGCTCTGATACAGAGATCCGCAAGTACCAGGCGAGGCTAGGAGGTCCACTGCTCGACCGCATAGACATGGTGTTAGATGTTTGGCGCTCCAAGCCCGGCGAGGTCTTGGCAACCGGCAGCGGAAAAAGCTCAGCAGACATGCGCGCGCAGGTGATGCAAGCCAGGGAATATGCCCGATGGCGCGCTGAGGAGCAGGGCTTGCTACCCGGCAAGGATGCTGTGGCTTACGGGAGCGCCGAGCATACCAAAAAGAAAAGAGGCAGAGTGAGCACAGAGAGCACGGTAGGCGCTGAAAACACCGGAGAGTCAGCAGACAGCTCGTCTGCCCTCTTTACCGGCGAAGGAGCTCTCTTGCTCAGAGCCTGTGAGCTGGGCAAATCAGAGCGCTTTTGTCTGGAGGAGGCATCAGAGAAGCTCAAACTGAGTGGACGTGGAATCATGCGCGCGCTCTCGGTAGCTCGCACCTTGGCCGATCTGGAACAGTCGAGAAAAGTACAGTCAGATCATATCCTTGAGGCGCTCACCTTCAGGGCAGAAGGAAGGTGCGGCGATGAATGAGACTGAGTTAATGGTGCAGGACAAGCGTGCGTCATCCAGGATGCTCTACGATGAAGCTGCGCTTGAATCCAAGATTGAACAAAAGCTGCCGCAGCGGTCAGAATTACTGCAGTCCTCAAAGCGCTATCCTCAGCAACTGCTGCAACTCAAGGATGCCCCCGAGAAGCTCTACGCCCTGGGCAATGTTGATTTGCTCTCCGAGCCGGCACTGGCAATTGTTGGGGCTCGAAAAGCCACTACGTACGGGCTGGATTGCGCCGCGCGCTTTGCCAGAAGAGCAGCCAAATGGGGCATCACGGTGGTCTCCGGCGGAGCAATTGGCTGCGACATGGCCGCCCACCGCGGAGCCCTGGACGCAGGCGGAAACACCATAGTGGTTTTGGGATCCGGTGCAGACGTGGTCTACCCCCTGCGCGCACGTGCGCTCCTGAGAGAAGTGCTGGATGCAGGCGGCACCCTGCTCTCTGAGGCGCCCTGGGGCTCGGCTCCCTTGCGCTGGGCGTTCAGTAAACGCAACCGCATAATCGCGTCCCTCGCCAGCGCAACGCTCATCGTTGAGGCGGGCCTGCCAAGCGGCACCTTCCAAACCGCTGACCACACCCTGAGTCTGGGTAACGACGTATTGGTGGTGCCCGGCCCCATCTTCTCAAGCACCTGCAAGGGAACCAATCGCCTTTTGGTGCAAGGCGCACTGCCGGTTGTGGATAACGACAGCTTTGACGATATTCTTGAGAGAATCTTTGACCCTGTTAACTATAAGGGGATAAGCACTGCAACTTCACAAGCCACCCTTGCGTTGCAAGAAGAAACGCCTGAGAGCGGGCAAGGAGAGAAGCTCCTACCAGAAGAAATCAAGCTGAGGCAAATCACCAACCACATCATGAGAGACATCAGCGCAAGCCCCATGACCATAGACGCTCTCGCAAGCGCCTACGGCAAAGAAGCCGTGGAGATAGTCCGCGTCATCACCAAGCTAGAAATCAACGGCCAAGCAGAACGCCTCAGAGACGGCCGCTACATGGCCAGACCCCCAAGAAGCGCTTAGTTGGCGCATGTTAGATATAGGAAGGATTGTGAGAGTGTAGTATATATGCTACACTTTGACTATGATTGACACGAAAAAACTGCACAGATTTGATATGGCTGAGTATCTCGAAACCGAAGAGGATATAGCATATTATCTTGAGGCAACAGCTTTGGAGGATATTTCGTTACTCCCTGCTGCCCTGGGGACGGTTGCCCGCGCTAGAGGTATGAGCGACTTGGCGCGTACAACTGGGCTCTCGCGTGAAACACTTTACAAGACACTTTCAACTGGTGGTAATCCGACTCTCAGCACCCTCAGTAAAATTCTCGAAGCCTATGGTGTACGCATCAGTCTTGCCCCTCAAGATAACCCGGTTGCAGCTTCTTAGGGGGTGACGACGAGCTGTTTTGTGGTACAGAAGGGACAAGTTTGGAGTCAAAGGGGGCGTATAACTTTGACTCCTAGGCAATGCACTGACTGGACCCTTCGGCTCGCTGCGCTCGCTCAGGATGACAAAGGGGTGGGGTTAGGCTTGGTGCGCAATGACAAACTGGGTTGGAGCAGAGGCTTGTTCAGCATGGCATTTGTTATGATTAGAGCATGGTTGATTCAGAACAAGGAACAGTGCTGATTATTGGTGGCGGGCTTGCCGGGAGTGAGGCGGCTTGGCAGTTGGCGGAGCGTGGTGTTACGGTGCGCTTGCTTGAGATGCGGCCTGGGCAGATGACTCCGGCGCATCATAGTGATGACTTGGCTGAGTTGGTTTGCTCTAATTCGCTTAAGAGTTTGGCTCTTCCCTCGGCTGCGGCTACGCTTAAGCATGAGTTGGCGGCTATGGGTTCCTTTGTGCTCAAGATGGCGCTCGAGCACAGTGTTGCCGCCGGGATGGCGCTTGCGGTGGAGCGTAGCGCGTTTGCTCAGGCGATAACGCGTGAGATTGCTGCTCATCCCAATATTACCCTGGTGCGCGAGGAGGTGCAGAGCCTCGTTGCGCTACTTGATGACCCTTCAATACAACAGATTATCGTGGCTACGGGGCCCTTGACCTCGGACGCCTTGGCAGGTGACCTCAGGCAGCTGATTGGCAGTGACTACCTCGCCTTCTTTGATGCCGCCGCCCCCATCTTGGAGGCAGAGAGCCTGGATATGCAGAAGCTTGTGCGCCAGTCGCGCTTTGACAAGGGCAAAGGGGAGTACCTCAATGCCCTGCTGAACAAGGAGCAGTATCTTGCCCTGATGGACAGCCTGGTAAAGGCAAATAGGGTTGTGCTTAAAGACTTTGAGAAGCGCGAGCTCTTCAGTGCCTGCATGCCGGTAGAAGAGGTGGCGCGCAGTGGTGTGGACGCTCTGCGTTATGGTGCGCTAAAGCCCATTGGGCTTGCTGATCCGGTGAGTGAGCAAAGACCTTATGCTGCCATACAGCTCAGGGCGGAGAATAATGAGGAGACCGCTTGGAACTTGGTTGGCTTTCAAACTAACTTGACCTTTTCTGCGCAAGAGCAGGTCTTTCGCGGTATCCCCGGCCTGGAGCAGGCTCACTTTTTGCGCTTTGGTGTTATGCATCGCAATACCTTTATTAATGCGCCGGCAACGCTGGGTAAGGGCTTTGAGCTGCCTGCGCATCCCACGCTGCGCTTTGCCGGGCAAATCACCGGTACTGAGGGTTATACCGAGGCTATTGCCTCGGGGCTGTTTGCTGCGCTTAACACGTATGCGTCGCTTGCGGGAGGTGCCCCTTGCGTTTTGCCGCCAACCAGCACCTTTGGTGCTCTGGTTGCTTATGCTACCGATGAGGACACCAAGCACTACCAGCCGCTTCATGTTAATTACGGGCTTGTGCCGCCTTTGGAGCAGCGGATCAGGGGTAAGAGGGAGCGCTATCAGGCTTATTCGGAGAGGGCGATTGCTGCGGTCAAGGACTTTGTTGCTGAGAACAGTGAGTTGGGCTTTCTGGCGGCGTATGAGTTGCCGGTGATTGAGCAGGGGGATAGGGAGCAGAGGGGTCAAAGACTAGGTCCTTCGGCTACGCTACGCTCCGCTCAGGATGACAAGGGTGCGCTATGCTCCGCTCAGGATGACAGGGGTTTGTGATGAGGCAGGGTACGGCCGGTCTCATTGAAGCTTTTCTGCTTTCACTTAAAAGTGAGCGCAATTTTTCGGTGCATAGTCTCAGGGCCTATACAAAGGATTTGCAGGGTTTTGAGGAATGGTTGGGTCAAGAAGCCCTTGAGCTTAAGGAGCTGGATAGTCGCAGTATGCGCTCTTACCTGGCGTATCTTTCGCTCAAAGACTACTCTAAGGCTACTATTAACCGGCACCTTTCTGCTGCACGTTCCTTTATACATTGGTGTGCAGAGCAGGGTATTGTGGAGAGAACCGTTGCGTCTACCTCCGGTCCAAAAAACCCCCGGCATTTGCCGCGGGTGGTGAGTGAGGCAGATCTGGACAAGCTGCTCAAAGACTCGCCCAGTAATGACCCTGTAGACATACGTGATGACGCGCTCTTTGAGCTGATGTATGCCACGGGTGCGCGCATCTCCGAGCTGTCGGCGCTCCGCCTGCAAGACATCGAGTTTAAGGAACAGCTGGTGCACTACTGGGGCAAGGGCAACAAAGAGCGCATCGTGCCCTTGCACGTGCTGGCTCTAAAAAAGCTCGAGCGTTATCTCAAAGAGGCCAGGCCCCGGCTCATACAATCGAACAAGCTCACCGAAAAAGAAGCCGGCAGGGTCTTCCTCGGCACCAGCGGCAAGCCCCTCAGCGCCGACAGCATCAGGGTTGCCTTCAAGCGCCGCCTGGTGAAAGCGGGCATAGACAGCTCGGTGACCCCCCACGATATTCGCCATAGCTTTGCAACCGCCATGCTCACCGAAGGCGCCGATCTCAGAAGCGTGCAAGAACTCCTGGGCCACGAGCATCTCTCCACCACACAAATCTACACTCACCTCTCTATAGAACACCTGCAAGACGTAACCAAACAGGCACATCCTCGTGCATGACAAAGCTATAAAGCTCTGTTAGAATTACCGTTTGTGTCTGCGCGCGGAATAAAGCGCCGCAGCACGGTGATTTCGTCAGTGCAGCCTAAACGATGCATTAGCTTGCAGTAACGAGGTCACCCGAGGTGAACTACTTGAGAGGACCATCACAATGGCAGTACCTAAGAGAAAAACCGGTCGTGCGGTGACGCATGCCCGTCGCAGTGCCAACAATGTGCTTAAACCCGCCCCGCGCTCAGTTTGTGAGCAGTGCGGTGCCACCAAGCTTCCGCATTACGTTTGCGGCAACTGTGGCACCTATAATGGTCGCGAGGTTCTCAGCACGGAGTAGGCCAATGACCGGCCTCACTGATACCCAGCAACTCAACCCCACCAATGACTCGGGCGCTTCGCATCAAAGCGTGCGGGTTGTTCTTGATGTCATGGGAGGCGACAACGCCCCCCAGGTAGTGCTCGCGGGTGCCCGTCAAGTGCTGCAATCAAGCAACGCAGATGACACAAGCATCAACCTAATCCTCGTAGGAGAGGCCGAGGCTATCGCCCCTCTCAAAGAGGAGTTTCCCCAGCGCGTAGAAGCGGTGCCAAGCACCGAAGTCATCGAGATGAACGAGCACCCCGCTCACGCAGTCAGGCAAAAAAAGGACTCCTCCATCGTAGTAGGCTGCAACCTTATCAAAGAGGGCAAGGGAGACGCATTCTTCTCAGCCGGTTCAACCGGCGGAGCCATGACAGCAGCTACGCTGATTATCGGCCGCGTAAGAGGCGTTAAACGCCCCGCCATCGCCACGGTCATACCGGCCCCCAAAGGCCTGGTAGTCATGCTCGATGCCGGCGCCAACACCGATGTTGAGGCAGAATACATCCTGCAGTTTGCCGCTATGGGAGAGATTTACGCCCACGAGGTCCTCGGGGTAGAAAAACCCCGCGTAGGCCTCCTCAATGTGGGAGAAGAAGGCACCAAGGGCTCCATGCTTGCCCAAGAAGCCTACACTCTCCTCAAAGAGAACATCAAAGGCTTTACCGGCAACGCCGAGGGAAGCGATATCTTTGCCGGCAACTTTGACGTAATCGCCACAGACGGCTTTACCGGCAACATCGTACTTAAAACTATGGAGGGGCTGGTAGGCGGCCTTTTCAGCGAAATCAAAAGCATCTTCTACTCATCAACCAAAAACAAGCTGGCTGCCGCGGTCATCAAAAAAGACCTGAGCGCCCTCAAAGACCAGCTAAGCGCCGAGCTCATAGGCGGCGCACCGCTGCTGGGTCTTCAGGCGCCGGTGATAATCGGGCACGGTTCGTCCAGCGCAACCGCCATTGCCAACGGAATACGCGCTTCGGCAACCGCAACGCGCCAGCAAATCCCCCAACTCATAGCAGCTGCTATCACCACCTAGGGCTGTCATGGAAGGAACATCTCAAAAAAGAGGGAAGACTGCCGCGTCCAAGACAGCGCAGTATGCCAACAGGCTCAACAAGGCAGAGAAGCTACTTGGCTATCGTTTCAAGGACAGAGAGCTACTACTACTTGCTCTCACGCATCCCTCGGCCTCAGAAGGCAACGGCACCACGGGGTCATACGAGCGCCTGGAATTTCTGGGCGATGCCATTTTAGGCGCCATTATCTCAAGGGAACTCTACGACAGTTTTCCCAAGCACGATGAAGGTGCCTTAACCAGGCTCAAGGTCTCTGCGGTGGCGGGCAACACGCTTTCCAAGCTGGCAGAAGAGCTCAAACTGGAGCAAATCAACATCTTTGGCTCCTCAGAACGCGGCACCGGCAAGCGCGGCTTGCAGAGTGCTCTTGAAAACGTCTACGAGGCGCTCGTTGGCGCACTTGCCATCGACGGCGGCATGGAAGAGGCAGAGCGTTTTGTCCTTCACACCCTTGCACCGAGGATTTATATCAGCGTGGCACGTGAGCCGGAAAATCCAAAATCCATGCTGCAAGAACTGCTGCAGGCTCATCACGTAACGCCCACCTATGAGATCATCGATACCGACGGCCCTCCCCATGACCGATTCTTCACTGCCCGCGTGCTCTCTGACGAGGATATTCTGGCCACCGGCACCGGGCACTCAAAAAAGGATGCCGAGATGAATGCGGCCACCAAGGCACTGGAAATTCTCAATCACAAACCGCAAGAAAACCACAACGACAGCCCCAAGAAGCGTTAGAATAGAGACATGTATCTCAAGTCACTTGTCATAAAGGGTTTTAAGTCATTTGCAGACCGGTCTGTCATCAATTTTGAACCGGGTATTTCAGTGATTGTTGGCCCCAACGGGTCAGGCAAATCCAACGTTTCTGAGGCGGTTCAATGGGTTTTAGGGGAGAGAAATCCGCGCAGTCTGCGGGTTCAGTCACTTGAAGAACTCATCTTCTCGGGGTCAAGCGCCCGAGAGGCGGTTGGGGTTGCCGAGGTTGACCTGGTGCTGGACAATTCTGACAACACCCTGCCCGTTGACTTTGAGCAGGTCTCTATCTCGCGCCGCATGTACCGCAGCGGTGAAAGCGAGTACTTCATCAATAAAACCCCTTGTCGCCGCCGCGACATCATAGACATTCTCTACGACTCCGGCATCGGCGGCACGGTAAATTCCATCATCAGCCAGGGTAACCTCACGGCAATCCTCGAGTCGCAGCCCGAGAACCGCCATGCGCTCCTCGAAGACGCAGCCGGCATTCTCAAGCACAAAAAGCGCAAGGAGGCAGCCGGGCGCAAGCTCGATCGTATGGACACAACGCTCGAGCGCGTGGGAGATATCATCCACGTCATTGAACAACAACTCCGCCCTCTTGAGCGCCAGGCAAAACGAGCGGAGAAATACTCAGAGGCAAAAGACGAGCTCCGCAACATAGACCTGGCTCTGGCAGTTGACGAGCTCAGGGTTTTGCAAGCAGAATGGAATGCGCTATCAAGCCGCCTGAGAGAGATTGATGCCGAGGCCGAGCTGGCAAACTTTCGGCTTTCTGAGCGCGAGGCAGAGCTGTCAAAGCGGCAGCACATCTTAGAAGAAAAGGGCCTGTTTGTTGGTGATATCAACGAGCAGCGCATCCGGGTGCTCTCCATTATCCAGCGCCTCGATGCTACTATGCTGCTCCTTGAGGAAAAAGGCAAAAACATGGTGGGGCGCCTCTCCGACCTCAGGGCCACTATTTACAACGCGCAGTCGCGCCTCGGCGAGGCCCGCGCAGAGCGAGACCAGCTTGGCATGGAGTACTCCAATGGCGAAGGCCGCCAGTCTGCCATGTATGCAAATTTCAACGCGCTGACCCGCGAGTCTGAGCAAGTCACCAAAAACCGCCGGGACGCGGAGGACACCTACGAGCGCGTGCACGCCAAACTGCGCTCTCAAGAAACCGCGCTTGCCGGCACCAAGACCAACCTGGCAAAGACCACGGAGTCCCTTGCCTCCCTTGACCTGGAAGAAGAGCTCCTCAAAGAGCGCGCCGACCAGGTAGACGAAGAGATCACCGCCTATGACACGCTCTCTGCAGAACGTGAGCAGGCGGTTAAGCTCGCCAAGCAAGAATTGCAAAGGCTTGAGCGCGAGGCAGGGCTCTCGCATAGAGAGATTGACAAGCAGCTCCGCCTCCTTGAAGAGCGCAAAGGGCGCCTTGAAGCCAAAAACACCGTGCTCGTTAACACCAAGGCTCGCCTGGCAAGCCTTGAGGAGGTTGACCGAGCTATGGAGGCAGCCTCGCCGGCTCTTAACTGGGCGGTGGAGAATAAGGCGCGTCACCGCGGCATCATAGGGCCGCTTTCCGGCTCGATACACGTGCAGCTTGAGAAAAAACTGCCCTATGGCATGCAAACCGAGCAAATGGAGAGTCTGATTGAGCGGCTGCTTGGCTCGGACTTCTTTGCCCTTTTGGTTGCTGATAACGATGCCGGCCGCGAGGTGGCTGTGCATTTGTGTGAGCTTGCTCGCACCGATAGTAAAGAGGGCCTGGCAGAGTCTGCTCTCTCCATCCTGCCGCTCACCGGCATGCATGTTCCCACACAGAGAGCCGGCAAGGGCGTGAGGCTCATCGACTTTCTCGAGTTTCCCCCCAAGCATTTTGGCGTGGTTTCTGCGCTGCTCGGAGACGTGTATCTGGTTGCCGACATTGACGAGGCAATTAAGGCCCATCTTACCGATACCTCAAAAGCCCGCTTCATCACTCCCAGCGGACAGATTGTCTGGCCCAACGGAAAAATGACCGTAGGCTTTATGCTGGGCGATGTGGACGGCGTATTGCAGCGCCGCCGAAACATCCACAAGCTCAACGACGAAATAGAACTGGGCACCGCAGAGCTTGCCAATGTTGAGCTGGAAGTGTCCGAGACCGAAGGCAAGCTCAAAGAGGCTCAAGGCGTTAACTTGGAGATAGCTCAGCAGCAGGCAAAGGCCTTGGCTGAGCTTGAGTCGGCAGAGCAGGAGTTGCTGCGCCTGAAAAAAAGCCAGAGCCAGCTGGATCTCCGCAAAACCGAGGTTGAGCGCAAGCTTAAAGACGTTGCCCGCCGCAGGGACACCGCTGCGCCCCTTGAGGCGGAGTACACCCTGCGTATTGCCAACATAGAAACAGAACTGGAAAATCTGGGCGTTGAGGTGCAAGAATCCTCGCGGCGCCTCCTTGTGGCTTCGGAAGAAAGAGACCTCTTCTCCGGCAAGCTTACGGAGTGCAAGATAGAGTTGGAAGGCCATAAAAGCTCGCAGATGCATCTCGCCAGCCGTATCAAGGCTCTGGAGGCACAGATTGCCAGCTTGAGCAATACCGAGGAGGTCTCCTCCAATACCGCCAGCTCGCTCAGCCTCATACACCTGCGCATTGACCCGATTTATAAGCTGTATCAAGAGATGCACGCCGGAGCAGCCACCTGGGCAGAACGCCTGCACGACCAGGCCCAGCTTGAACAGACCGACTCAGTCAATCTGCGAGAGATCATCAACGACGCTACGCAGGCGGCGCAAGACGCCCGCGACGCCTTAGTGGAGATTAACGAGCGGCGCACGGAGGTACTGGTTGAGCAGGGCAAGCTTGAGAGCAGTGTTCAGCACGCCATGTTGCGGATTACTGCCGAGCACGAGACCTCTCTGGAGGCGGCCCTGGAAATGCCAACCATCGAAGACCGTATTGCTGCTGAGGAGCGAGCCAATCGCCTTCGCTCGCAGATTGCCAATCTTGGTGCCGTCAACCAGATTGCTATGGAAGAATACACCGCGCTCAAGGCGCGCCGCGATTATATGCAAGAGCAGATTGCCGACCTCACTGAGGCGCGCAAGGCGCTCTCAAAAATCTCCCAGGCACTCGACCGCAAGATGCGGAACCAATTTCTGGAGACCTTCACCAAGATCAACCAGAGCTACCAAGAGATCATCTCCATCCTCTTTCCTGGAGGCAAGGGCGAGCTGATTCTCACCCAAGGCGATGACCCCAACGTGCAAGGCGTTGAAGTCTCGGCGCAACCTCGCGGCAAGCGAATCCTCAAGCTGTCCATGATGAGCGGAGGCGAAAAGGCACTCGTTGCCCTGGCCCTGATGTTTGCGGTCTACAGCGTGCGCAAGGTGCCCTTTTATGTGCTTGACGAGGTGGAAGCGGCCTTGGATGACACCAATCTCATCCGTTTTCTTGACTATCTCAACCACCTGCGGGGTCGCACACAGCTGATTTTAGTGAGCCACCAGCGCCGCACTATGGAAACCGCCGATGTTCTTTATGGGGTTACGATGCAGGCTGCCGGCGTCTCTAAGATTGTGAGCCAGCGTCTTGAGCAGGCTATGGGTTATGCCTCGCAGGATCTCTCCGGTAATGACTTGGCTGATGCTGGGGTGCCTGAGGTTGATTCTGCGGAAGAAGTCGATGCGCCTGCCGAAGCGCCTGTGGAAGAAGCAGCTCCGCCTGAAGAAACCGAAACAAACTCCAGACCAAAGATATCCAAAAAAGGCTGGTAGTCATGGCCTGGTTTGATAGACTCAGCGAGGGGCTCTCGCGAACTCGCCAGCAGTTAAGTGAATCCTTCAATGCCTTTTTGGAGCTCTCTCCAGAGGTTGATGATGATTTTTGGGATAACCTAGAGGAAACCCTGATAGCCGCGGACTTTGGCGCCCTCGCAGCCTCGCGCATAGTGGCTGAGCTGCGCGATGAATCCATCCGCAAGGGCCTGCCGGATGCTCCTTCGGTCATGAAGCTCATGGCCCAGAAGGTCATCGATCGCTTTGCGGTGGCCCCTGAGGATGTCTTTGAAGTGAGCCCCGTCTGTGTGCTTTTTGTAGGCATCAATGGCGCGGGCAAAACCACCACCGTAGGCAAGCTTGCCAAGGATGGAGCAGGGCAGGGCCGCAAGGTACTGGTGGGTTCTGCGGATACCTTCAGGGCTGCGGCCATTGAGCAGCTTGACATCTGGGCCGAGCGAGCACAGGTGCCGGTCATCAAACGCGAGAGAGGCGCTGACCCCGCATCGGTGGCCTTTGAGGTGATAGAGGCAGCTGAGAAGAGCGGTGCCAATCTGGTACTCGTTGACACAGCTGGCCGCCTCCATACTTCTGATGACCTCATGCGCGAGCTGGCCAAGGTGGTTGCTGTGACCCGCAAGCGTGCTGCCTCGGTTGTGCCCGTGCCTTTCCAGGTCAAGACAGTCTTGGTCCTCGATGCTACAACCGGCCAAAACGGCCTGGCGCAGGCCCGCGCCTTCAACACCAGCCTGGAACTAAACGGCGTCATCATCACCAAGCTCGACGGCACAGCCAAAGGCGGCATAGCCGTAGCAATCTCCGAGGAACTGGCACTACCCATAGTAAGAATAGGCGTAGGCGAAAAAATCGACGACCTCCGCCCCTTCAACCCCGAGGAGTTCGTCCAAGCCTTGTTGGGGAGTTAAGAGTTAAGAGTTAAGAGAGAAGAGTTAAGAGTTAAAAGCAGAGAGTCGCGCACATCCACTTCTGTCAGCCTGAGCGAAGCGAAGGATCTTGTCAATTAACTTGCTACTTAAGTAGTACGTAGTAAACATAACAGCATTAAGGGAGCAACCGGTGTTTGAAAATCTATCCAATGCCTTGCAAAACGTCTTTAGCGGCCTGCGTTCAAAGGGGCGCCTTACTGAGGCAGACATCGATACAGCTATGCGCGAGATTCGTCTGGCGCTGCTTGAGGCTGATGTCAATTTTAAAGTAGTCAAAAGCTTCATTGCTGCCACCAAGGAAAAGGCTCTTCAAAGTGACATCCTGGATTCTCTTACCCCAGCTCAAAATGTCATCGCCATCGTCTTGGAACAACTCACCGAGCTACTGGGCTCTGAGACCGTCAAGCTGGAATTCACTCAGCGCATCCCCAACGTTTGGATGCTGGTTGGTCTCCAAGGCTCAGGTAAAACCACGGCTGCAGCCAAACTTGCCTATCGCCTCAAAAAGCAAGGTAAGAACCCCCTGCTCGTTGCAGCAGATGTCTACCGCCCGGCAGCAGCAGATCAGCTGGAGACCCTCGGCAAAGAAATCGACATACGCGTGTTTCGCGGCGACGGCAAAGACCCCGTCAAGATTGCCAAAGACTCCATCCAAGACGCCATCGACAACCTCCGCAACGTAGTCATCATCGACACAGCAGGCCGCCTGCATGTAGATGAAGAGATGATGGCCGAGGCTGAGGCCATCAGAAACGCGGTGCAGCCCGAGAACATCTTGATGGTCGTTGATGCCATGACCGGCCAAGACATCGTTGGTGTGGTTGAGGCCTTTGCCGCGCGCGTGGACTTTGACGGAGTCATCATGTCCAAGCTCGACGGTGACGCCCGTGGCGGCGGCGCCCTGTCGATACGCGAGGTAACCGGCAAGCCTATCCTCTACACTTCAGAAGGGGAGAAGCCCTCTTCGCTTGAGGAATTCCACCCTGACAGAATGGCCAAGCGCATCCTAGGCATGGGCGACGTCATCACCTTTATCGAAAAAGCCCAAGAAGCAGCTGACGAAGAGTTTGCCGAAGAAGAAGCCGAACGCCTGGCACGCGCCGAGCTCAGCTTTGACGACTTCATCACCATCAACAAGCAGATGAAGAAAATCGGCGGCGTGGGCTCCATTCTCAAGGCCCTGCCGGGTGGCGAAAAAGCCCTCAAAGACGGCCAGGTAGACGAGGGCGCTATGGACAGAATGGTCATCATCATCAACTCCATGACAGCAGCCGAGCGCGCCAAACCCTCACTCATCAACGGTTCCCGCCGTGCTCGCATCGCCAAAGGTGCCGGTGTAGAGGTTGCTGCCGTCAATCAGCTCATCAAGCAATTTGACGCCATGCGCAAGATGCTCAAACAAATGAACCTCGGCGCAGATTCAGTAGTCAAAAAATCCCGCCCCCGCAAAGGCGGAAAAAAAGGTAAACGCAAAACTCAAGCCAGAGGCAAAAGCACCACACCCGACCTCAGCTCCCTAGGCCTCGGCAAAGGCGGCCTCAAACTCTCCCAACTAAAAGACCTCGAAGACCTCCTTAAGTAGTGGGGCAGGGGACGGGGCTGGTGTCCCAGATTGGAACAGAGGGACGGGGTTTGGTGTGGTGGAACAGGGGGACGGGGTTAGTGTTCCAATTTGACCAAGGTCAAATTGGAACACTAACCCCGTCCCCCTGTTCCACCTCTGTTCCACTACTGTCGCCGCTTTACATAAGGTAGAAGTCTGGTAAACTATCGTGTCTATGCGCGATTAGCTCAGTTGGTAGAGCACTACCTCGACACGGTAGGGGTCATTGGTTCAAGTCCAATATCGCGCACCAGAGAATTCGCAGGTCAGAGGATTATTCACCTCTGACCTGTTTAACTTAAAAACTTGAAAAGACTGGTTGTAGTTTCGGCACCAAGTTGGTGCCGAATTGTTCTTCGAAATTGGTGAGTTTGCCGGTCTTTGCTATACTAGGCGAGAAGCTGGTTCCAATCAGATTGTCTGTGAAATCTTTGTAGCTGAGTAATATTTCCACCTGAAAGGCGGATAATGTGTTGTGCAGACAACGAGCATTATTACCAAAATAGGGATTCTTGTTCCACCAACAGTGCCAGCGAAACGTCTGGTCAATATGATGTGCGTATCCAAGACACCCAGGATAGAATAAACCTCATTAGGCAGGACTTTGATGAGTTCCTTCTCAACCAGTACCACTTCCGCTGGAATGTTCACAACGACATGCGGAGTCGCTGGCATGGTGACCCTAAGATTCTCGCCCGGTTGGATCAGGTTCTGGTAGATATAAGTTTTGACACATCCAGAGCAGAAGGCTTGAACGAGCAGCTCATAGATGAGTTGACCCAAGAGGTCAGGCAGTTAGAACGCATCCAAGACGAGTTGCGCCACGAAGAATACCGACTCAACCAGCTTGAACAAGCCAAGCTTGAGGGGCGGTGAGGTATTCGTGTGGATTTGCCCCCTTGCGGCCATATCGCAGCTTGAAACTAATGCCTCGTCTATCTCCAATACGACAATCCAGTTTGATAGTGTCTTGCAAGCGCAAAGTAACATCATCAATGACCAGATGCTCCAAGGTGAGGGATATGATGCCATACGAAGCCGTTTGTTTTCATATGACAAGGTGTTCATCGGTGCCTACCGACAGTTTTGCTCAATCCTCGGGTCCCTGTACCGAACCCACGCAGGAATTATTGGAGCCTCGTCCTTTGCTGGGCTCTCCTATCTTAATAGCGATGATATCTATTCTGACATCCGCTCGATAGATAGAGAGATCAACAACTGGTACCAGCAGGCAGAAAAAATGCAGTGTCACACTTTTTCCTCTCTATATTCACTTGAGGGAACAAAGGCGGAGCTGCTATTAAGGATTGAGGAGTTGGAGACGTATGGACGCGAGATTGCTCCCCATTATGATGAGGCGGTAATCCTTGCTGACTGCCTACGTCGAGGTGCGCGCCAAACAGGCAGCCTCATCTGGCAAGATGGCTCATGGGTGGCAACAAACAATGCCGGCGACCTCTCATGGCACCAGGACTTTAAGACGGCGAGTGGCCTGGCTCAACAAAGACTGCTGGAGCTTGCCCGTAAGTATGTATATAAGGAGACTGAGGGCAGATACGGCGGTTTCCAGAGTAATCCTAGGTCGTTTTTCAATAGGGGTATCTTCGGTAATTCTTCTCAACGCGACGAGCTAATTAACCTCGTCTTGAGCCAATATCCTGACCTTGCCGGTTTGACTGAGGCGCAAATCGACTTCTTGCTCGCTGAGGTGCAGCGCGCGGGCTGCGGGTATACCGCCGTCGCCAATGCCATAATCGAGCGCTACTACTTCAGGCCAGAGGAGTTTGAGCGCGACTTCGGCTTTCCGCTCTTCAGGGACGACGGCAACACCATCAACTTCGAGTATCTCATCGTTGACCTTTTCTGCGCCAAAGCCCAGTACGACATCGATAATGGCACCGTTAGTGGTCCAGGCATCTATGATGGGATAAGACCAAGTTATGATGTTGCCTTCATCAACAACTACCTTGAGGAAAACACCGGCGGCAGGGTAAATGTCGACATCTCTGTAATGCCTTACGACCCTGCAGCAAACTATGCCGCCCTTATGAAAGACGCAGCATTGGCCCTGTATAACCCAGGTGCTCCAGCCCAGATGATGTACACTCCCGTTACTCCGAGCATCACCCTGACTGCCACCCCGGTCAACTACGCACATATCTCTGTTATCACCCATGTTGACTATGATGCAAATGGAGACCTGGTGCTTGACATTTCCTCTTGGGGAAACGCCTACCACCCCCAGAACTTCTACGACCCAAACAGAGCCTATTATGATATAAACACTAACACGTTCATGAGCGAGGCTGCTCTTCAGAATCTTCCTCCTGGTACTTCAATCACAGTAATAGACTGCAGGGCGAAGGTAGATGTCATCAACTGGATTGAGTGAGAACAGGTAGCATGACCATGACGATAAAAAAGGTAATCTCCTTTCTTTTGGTACTATCACTGCTTTTTGGAATTGGAGGCTGTGCAATGAAGGAAAAGACCCCTGACCTGAGCTTGTTGAATGAGGGCCTGATAGTGGCGGACAATCCTGAAGTGGATAGCAGGCCAGATGCCCGAGAGAGGGGCTTCTTTGGGCCGGAGGAAGGTGTCTTCAACCAGCACCACCTTGAGCTGTTAGCCTACTACCGCAAGGCCTTTGAGCATTACATGCTTGTGACGCTGCGCCTTGACTTGATCGACCAGAAGATCGAGGCCTCAGGGCTGGGCTTTTTGCCCACCTATGATTTGTTCTTGAGTCGCTACGAGAAGGAGACCATGTTGGGTCTCAAGCACCTTTATCTGATGAGCGACCTCCATATCGAGCGACTCAGCAACAGCGATCTGGCTCTCCTTGAAGAGCTTTATGCCCAAAGTGGGTCAACGGTCACTCAAGAGGCATTGGATCTTGTGGAGCGCACCTATCCAGAGCTGATAAAAATACACCAGGTGGGCGGAGCACCGGCAGAGGGGGACTCATATGTCAGCCTCATCCCCGCAACCCCCGGTGTCCACACCGATACGCTTATGATAGCCTTCACAAACAGCCCACAATATGACAATGATGGAATGTATGTGCCTGGAGATAAGTACTTAAAGCGCGAAGAGTACCTCCTCGCCTACCTGCCAAAGCTCCAAAAGGAGCTGTCGGCAAAGATCCCAGTGCCTGTCACTCTCTATCTTGTCGACAGCAGCGCGCCCATATACATGTTTGACGATAGAGGCACATGGCAGGGGATGAACCTGATTGCCCCCAGATCCTGATACAGGACTTGAGTGGAAGGAAGCAGCAATGACCGTAAAAAGCGATGGAAACACTGCTACTCATCTTGCCAACAGTCTCGATGCTGCAGTAAGTGCTTGTTTGGTATCGAGCCAAGACTTCTCACCACAGTCAAGCCTAAGCGTTGAGAGCGCTTACGGATACGTCTCTTCCAGCAGCGTTTCCTTGTGTGAGGTTTCCAAGCTTATCGGTTATCATGATGCTACCCTGCTGAGGTCAGCCGCCCAGCTCTTTACTGACACTGACGCGGCCTTGTCAACAGATATCCTACAGTCTCTTCATTAATCAGGCGTAATTGAGGGGTGTGTCGAGAGGTCGTCAGCCATCATGGGGGCTCTACCTGAGTGAACAGTAACGTATATACATGCGCCGCAGATGGTGAAGCTCAGCTATTGAGTTGATTCTTTTGGAAAGTGTGGTATTCTTCTTAGTCGCGAGACGGGTGTGCAAATCATTTACTGAGAATGCGGTATGATTTACACCAGTAAATTACGTTAAGGAGTTATTGTGTCTGCATTGCTTGTTATTGTGTTGATTTTTTGGCTTTTGTCCGCGCTTGTCATGGTGGGCTCTATTCTTATGCATTCCTCAAAGGGCACCGGCCTTTCTGACATCATTGCCGGGCAGGTGTATTCAAATATCTCCGGCACAAGCATCATTGAAAAGAACCTCGACAGAATCACCATTGCTTCTGCGGTCATTTTCATGATCTGCGTTCTTGTTTTAGTACTCATCTACCCGCAGGGCTCTATCGGCTAGAGCACTGAAACTATCTTTAATCGTCGGCGTGGCGGAACGGCAGACGCGCTAGCTTGAGGGGCTAGTGTCCGAATGGACGTGAGGGTTCAAATCCCTCCGCCGACACCAATAAGGGCAGCTAACTGATCAGTTAGCTGCCCTTATTGGTGTCGGCGGAGGGATTTGAATCCGTGGAACAGGGGGACGGGGTTAGTGTTCCACACTAACCCCGTCCCCCTGTTCCACCACACCAAACCCCGTCCCCCTGTTCCACTTGCTTACTGCTTGCGCCACCTTCTCAAACCGAGGATGCTGAGTGTGCTCAGTGCCAGCAATGACAGCACAATAATCCAGGTAGCCAGGGCGCCATCGGCAGTTCCGGCCAAGCCAGAGCCAGTTCCCGAACCTGTACCTGTGCCCGCACCATTATTCTGATCGGAATCAGGATCAGGATTGGGATCAGGATCAGGCCCTGGCGGCACTGCATCAGGAGCAAAGTTAGCGGTTAACACAACCCGGTTCGTAGGCATGTTAATAACAGCAGGATTTGTCAGAGCACCGCCAGCAAGGGTCGTGCCAGTGACAGTCCAGCCGGTAAAGTGATAACCCGCATCCGCTGTGGCGGTAAATGAGAGCAGCGAGCCTGCCGGATATCGTCCAGTTGTTGTGCCGGCGCCAGAGCCACCCGTGCCAACGACAACAAACAGGTCATAAACAGCTTCAATGTCAAATTTTGCGCTTGGATTATCAATGACAGAAAGTGCAGACATACTGCTGAGTACAATATAGCTGTCAGTACTGCTGGGGGCAAGGGGTATCAAAATATTGAATTGACTGGTTGAGCCCTCCAAGGGAGTTCCACTAAACTCTACCGTGATGGTGTTTTCAAAGACAACACTAACCGCAACAGTAACACCTGCAGGCAGGCAGTTCACAAACCAGTTGGATACGTCATCTCCTGCAGACAAAGCCAATAAATCCATGTCTGTCGCAAAAATGGATATCACAGCCTGCTGTGGCGACAGAGGAGAGTCCATGATGCCAGAAACGGTTTGGTCAGAGACGGTGGCAAAAGCAGCCGCAGCTATCCTGACAAACAAGTCATCAGACTCAGAGACGTAAGACGCTCCAACGACTGGTGGTCCCGCAAAGTATCTCGTTCCTGCGCCGCCGGGGTCGGCATTAGTCTTGCTGCTCCACCAGGTATACGAAACCGGAAGCGTGGGAGCAACATCAAAGGCACCGGTGTTTCCACGGGCTATCAGCACGCCTCCTCCTTGGATAGTGACGGAGTCAGGAGAAGAGATGCCAATTGATGCGCCCGACGCAGCGGACGAAGAAAAGGTATTGATGGAGCCATCTGCAAGCTCGATAATTGTTCCGGCGGTGATGACGGTCAGCGCCGGCGTGAGAGCCGTGTACCATCTAAAGTTATCCAAAGTAAGGGTGCTTCCTACAGCAGACCAATTATCTATATGCCCCGGGGCTGGCACATGGGTTGCTCCGGAGAGATAATAGAGCTGCTCGCCGTCTGGCAGGCTTGCATCAAAATACAAGCCTGCGTCTCGGGTGATTTCAACATTGGCAATGGGGAAGAACCCAGTGCCGTAAGGCCCATTGACATAATTGAGGCCAGCGCCCAAAGCGGGGTCGTACTGCCACTGAACAGTTCCTGGGCTCCTGATAATCAAGCCGGATATAGCCCACTGCGCATTAGATGCGCCGTAGGGAAAGCTGCTACTCACATGATTCCACGTGACCACTGCGGTGGCAGATCCGGTTAAGTTAGCGGGCGAAATAGTAACAGCGGTTATCACATCGGCTAGAGAAGTAGAGCCGTAGGCAAACACAAAGCCGCCGTTAAAGCTAGCCAGAGAGCCTGCTCCGGTGAGATTTACTGCGCGCCCGGTTGTTGCGGAGGTCTGGCCGCCGGTAAAGGTGACCTGCGAATTTGCTCCCGTGGCATTAATCGTATTGCTTACCGTGGAAGAGACCGATCCACCGCTTACGGTAACGCTGGAATTGTCGCCAGAAACCATGACGGTGTGATTTGGGTTAGTAGCGTTTGTGGTTGTTGCTGAGGTTATGACCTGCCCACCACTGATGCTCACCGCAGAGTTTGTGCCAACCATGTTTATCGCGGTTCCCAATGCGGAAGAAACCAAGCCACCAGAAACGATGATGCTGGTATTAGCCACATTGTCAGCAACATTGGCACCAGAGGTTGCTGTGCTTATTGCGGTGCCCGTGCCCATCGTTTGCACAATGCCACTGACCACCGTGGCAGTTGATGTGAGGCCAACAAGATTGATTGCACGCCCATTGATTGCCGTCACCGTGCCGCCGTTGATGATGACGTTTCCGGTGGTTTGCAGGGCATAGCCGGGGTTAGAGGTAGACTGAACCGTACCCCCGAGGATAAACACGTTATCGCCTGAGCCGGCATTCATGAAGATTGCTGGGTTGAGATTGTTGTTGGCGGCATTGGTTACGGTACCTCCGTTTACCGTGACCGTGGTAGCTGAGCCTGTTGAGTGAATCGCAGCAGCCTGCATGGCCGAGACCAGACCGCTGTTTACATTGACAGTTGTGTTGTTGGAATAGGTAGCGGTGCCGGCTCCGTCATTGATGGCATAGCCGGTGGCGGTTGAACTTACTGTGCCGCCATTGACGTTGATGATCGTGTTCATGATGTTGTTATTGACCTGAATTGCTGCATTGGCATTGGAGGCCAAGCTTGACACGGTGCCGCCAGCATTGACATTGATAGTTGCGCCTGCGGCGTTAACCAGAATTCCGTTGCCGCCCATATCTGAAGAAGCTACAGCTCCGTCGCCCACGGTAATTGTTGAGCCAGCTCCGGTAATACTGATGGCGCCGCCGGAACCTGAATTGATAAGCGAGCATGAGGCAAGCGCAAGTGCACCACTGCCTGTTACGGTGATAAGGTAGATGCCGGTGAGGGTTCCTTGCAAAGTTGCTTCCCAGTTCACCGTTGCGCCAGCGCCGATGTTGAGGGTTAGACCTGCCGTTGCGCCGGTGATAGAGCCATCTATGGTGATGGTAGCGCCTGCCGGTACGCTCAAGGTACCGGAGGGAGTGCCGCTGATGGTGACCGTGTCGCCGTCTACCACCGTTGGCGGGGTGGCGGTGTTCCAGGTGTATGCGGCAAGGGCCTCGAGCGCCTCGCCAGCGTCTTCTTCGTCGTCTAAGACGCTTGCTAAGGCTTCGAGCGCGCCTGATGCGTCTGCGTCTTCGTCATCTCCTGCGGCCAAAGAAGTCTCTCCGCCCCCAGCAGCATCTGCTGCCTCATCAGAAACCCCCTCAAGCGCGTCGCCTTCATTAGCAAAGCCCTCTTCGTGCCCTGCAGCTGCGTCCCCATCAGTCGCAAAAGCAATGCCACTAGCTGGCACCAAAGAAAACACTACTAAAAATGAAAGTATGAGAGTAAAGATTTTTCCCGTAACCCTCTTCATGGAACCCCACCTCTTTCCTGTGAACTATCAGCGGGCTCACCCAAAATGCCAATAATGACACTATTGTAGTCCAATTTTTTCCGAAATTGGTACAGGAATCGGTATTACTGCGGCCACCGTTCAAAACGGCTACTGCAGCAGGGCTTCTATTTCAAGGAGGCTTTGTATGCGAATGCCGTCAAAGGCGGTGTGTCGCTCATGTCTGTCAAGTAGTAGGGGAGTTATGCCCACTCCGGCGGCACCTTGGGCGTCTGCCTTGAGGTGGTCACCTACGTGAAGGGCTTCCTGTGCATCCACAGAAAGGTGGCTCAGCGCCAAATGAAATATCTCCGGCATGGGTTTGTGCAGGCACACATCCGCGCTGGCAATGACTGTCTCAAAGTAATCAGACATACCGAGCCCCTCGATTATCGAGACAAGAGTCGAGTCCCAATTTGAAATGAGGCCCATGCGAATACCGCGCCCGCGCAGCAGGTCAAGGATAGGGAGCACGTCATCAAAAGGCGTCCACGCATTGGCTGAGAAGTAATGCTGATACACTACCTCCGCGAGCTCCTTGTGCCGCTGCTTGGGGATTCCTAAAAGCGAGGCCATGTACTCGTACATCTCTGTCCAGATGGCTTGTGCGCGCATGGTATCGCTCCAAAAGGAGTCATCCTGCTCGTAGAGTTGCTCATAGAGCTCGTACATCAGCGGCACTTTTTGGTTGACCTCAACCGGGTTTATGCTGATACCCAGCTCGCGCGCGAGCTGGGTGAAGGTATCACCCTCGTCCTTGGCAGGGGCAAGCAGCGTGGCGCCCACGTCAAAGAATATGGCTTTGATAGAATGCAAGCTCTTTGCCCTAAGCTAGGAGAGGTCCGGCAGGATAATCAGATCTATGTTGGAGCTGTCCGGCACCAGCTCACCCACGGCCATCTTGTGGATGACCGCCGCCACCTGGTCATTAACCGGTGTGGGCACGCCGTGCTTGAGCCCCAGGCGCGTTATCACGCCGTTGTAGGTGGTGTCAATTTCCGGATAACGCCCGGCGGCTATGTCAAAGAGAATCTGCGTGAGGATGTCGCGGTGTCCGGACACCATGAACTGAAATACAGGAATCAGCTCTTCCATCTCCTCATTACTCTTAAAGGTGAGCGCGTTAAAGTCAAAGCCCTCCAGCGGCGGCACCAGCTGAAAGTTGGCGGCGTTGGCAATGGACATGGTCTCATTATAGATATGCGCGGCGCAGCGGATTCCCTTGGGGTTGTCAATCACGTCTCCAAAGGTTCCGTTGACCACAGCGCCCGTGGTGGAAAAGCTGCAGTTGACTATGAGCTTGCTGAATCGGCCACCCTGCAGGTCGGGGATGATGTGCGCCTGCCCGGCGGCACTCATGATTTCCACAATTTCGCGCAGGCGGTCGGTTTCTTCATTGTGTATTTCTGCCAGGTGATAGTCCATAAGATCTGGAGGTGAGGTAAGCTTGCTGACCCCCGGCTCCATCCAGGTGGCTCCCCAGCCAATGATGCAGCCCACTACTCGGTCTGCGCCAATCACCTCGGCAACGGCCTCTTCAGGCATGCCGTTTTGCCCCACGATGACCACTCCATCGGGCTTGAGAATGCGCGCTACGTTGGGCAGCGAGGTCTCGTTTTGCGTGGGTTTAGTCTGATAAATGACGTAGTCAAAGGTGTCAGTGACCTCATCAGGCAAAGCCGCCTTAACCGGCTGGACAAAGTCCAGATAACCGATGATCTTTGCTCCATTTTCATTGAGGGCATCCACGTGCTCTTTGTTGATGTCGATGAGAGTAACGTCGTACCCCGCTTTTGCCAGGAGAGCACCCATGATAGTTCCCATGGACCCGGCACCATAAACCGCGATCTTCATGATGGACTTCTTTCTCCTTGAGTTTTGGAGGCGCCGACCGGATTCGAACCGGTGATAAAGGCTTTGCAGGCCTCTGCCTTACCACTTGGCCACGGCGCCTTATCCGTGACGTGCTTTATCAATAAGAGCCGGCTTCGAGAATTAGTAGCTCGTCAACCGGCTCATTTGATGCATTGGAGCGGACAACGGGATTCGAACCCGCGACCCTCACCTTGGCAAGGTGATGCTCTACCAGCTGAGCCATGTCCGCACACGGGTGTCTATTCTATCGGAGCCGTCAAACTTGTGCAAGCGCAAGTCACGAACTCTCCTTGTTTTGCCGAGGGACAAAGAATTACAACGTCAAGTCTCGAAGGCAATGAAAAGAGGCAATGAAAAGAGGCAATGAAAAGATGCAATGAAAAGATGCAGTGAAAAGATGGGTGGGACAAGGGGTCAACTAGAGCCCCAGCGCAGCTTCTTGGAGGCACAGACAGTCAAGACCTGGGAAAAAACTCTCACACGACAACAAGCATAACTGTCTCCCGGTCATTCACTTCAAGAAAGGAGTTGGTTGTCGGTGCCGTTGGTACGCACTATCCAGAGGCTGCCGCCGTCATCGAGGTTTTTGTAGACTATCCAGTCTTGGCTCACGCAGAAATTGTCGCATTTCGCTGTGACCAGTACTTCGCTGCTGGCTCCGTCATGGCTCACGAGCCGGAGCTTCTGGTCTGCGTCAACGAAGAAGACCCCCAGTGAGCAGGCGTTGTTAAACGATGCCGTGGGATAATAGAGCCGCTCGGTGGGGCCGCCGCCCAGGTCCATGCTGAGCAGGGCTCCGGGGATGGAGAAATCACTGAAGTAAATCCTTGAGTCGTAGAGCGAAATCCAGGCGCTCCTGATGTCGTAGAGTTGTTCTTCCGCGCCGGTTTCAAGATTGGCACGATAAAGCGTTTCTTCATCCTTAGTGTTAGTGAAATACTGGTAACCGTCAACGATGTTGCGATAGAAGACTGAGCCGTAGTCGCTTACCTTGCGCATGCCGGAGCCGTCAAAGCCGATGGTATAGAGGTTCAGGGAATCCTCGCCGTTCTCAAAATAAAGCGTATCGCTGTCTATGTAAATATCTCCTAGAGCAACTCCGCAGATCAGGGAGGTCTCGCCCGTAGTGGGGTCAGCGCAAAAGAGACCCGGAATGTCGCGCGCATAGTAGAGCATGCCCTGATAGAAATTCATCGCCCTCGCTTTTTTTGCGCTCACCACCAAGCGCCCAATTGAGCCGTCTGACTCGAGGACATAGACCCCATCGCTCAGTGCAACGTAGGTTTCTTCATCACCTTCAACAAGAAAGCCGCCGTTGTTGATGTTTCCGGGCAGGTTGCCGGTTATCGCTGAGTTGAACAACTGTCCGCCGGCACCTGAAGGAGAGCTGCTGGCTCCCTGGCTTTGGCTCTGACTTTGACCCTGGCTAGGCTCTTGCTGCTGCACAACCGCAGTGTCTGCAGGCGTCTCGATTGGTGTGACCTGAGTGCCTGCGCCCACCAAAGAAGCAATCCTTGCAGGCACGTCGGCATACACAAACAGGCCGCCCAGTGCGAGCGCAGCCACAAGGCTTGCGGCTATCCCCAAAGCCAGCTTTGGGCTCCGGCTCTGGCTCTTGTCAATAAAGCGCCTGATCTCTGCTTCTGAGGTAAAGCGGTCAGCAGGGTCAAAGGCAATGCATCGGTTGATGAGCGCGAGCAACCGCTTATCCTTGATGCGCTCATGCAGATCTTGCCTGTTGGGGCTTCCGGTTGCAAGGTACACAAGCACAATGCCCATAGCGTAGATGTCGGTCTGCGCCGTGGACTGAGCATAACCGTATTGCTCAGGCGGGGCGTAGGGCAGGGTGCCCGCGTAGTGCGTGTCGGAGTCAGAGCCCGGTTTATGCACGCGCGCTATGCCAAAGTCAGTCAGCGCAATGGACCCGTCGGGCTTGAGGATGATGTTCTGCGGCTTGATATCACGGTGGATAACCGGGGGCACTTGGTGGTGCAGGTATTCGAGTATGTCGCAGAGCTTGCGCGCATACGTAAAGATGTCCTTTGATGTCATGGTTTGTTGCGCCATCACGGCATCCAGGGGTCGCCCGTGGATGAACTCGCGAATGATGAAACTCTTGCTCTCAGTAGCAAGTGCGCCATAGGTCTTAGGGACACCCGGGTGATTGAGCCTGGAGAGAATCGCAGCCTCTGCATCAGCCCTGTCTCCCGAGCTGTTTGTGGTAACTCGGAGAATCGCCTTTCCCCCCGTGCGCTTATCCGTAACCAGGTAGACCTCTTTGTTTGTTTCGTATTTCAAGCAGCTGTCAAAGCTGTAGAGCTCGAGGATCTCCTTCGGCCAATCGCCGTTTTGAACCTCACCGTCCAACGCCTCGTGATAGGTATCTAAGAATTCGCTGACATCACTCATGTAGCCTCACTCCTTCAAGGTTTCAGGATACCAGAAAGTCTACTGGGTACTTTATACATCATGGTCTGCTTGGAGCAGACATTTAAGAAGGAGAAGCGAGCCTCTTAACCCCCGTTGTGTTTGACCTCGATGCTGTTGCCTTCGAGGCGCATGGTGAGGTTGCCGTCGAGTAACTCAAGCAGTTCCGCGCCAACGAGTTTGTAGCGCCAGCCGGTAAGGATTCGCAGGCCCTCGCGCTCTCCGGAGGCAAGGCCTGCCAGCTCATCTTTATTAACCAGCATTGAGGGAGTGACCTGGTTGTCTCGGGCTCGCTGATTGATGAGTGCACGGAGCAGGTCGTTAGCCGCCGGATTTGTGGCAATCCTAAAGCTTGGATGACCTCGCTTGGGCAGTTGCTCAGGAGTCAGATTAAGGCCACGTTCTACGGCATCGAGTATCTCGCCACTCCAATGGTGCCCAAGTTGGCTCTCGGCTCCCCTCAGGTGAAAAAGATCCCGGGTATTAGTAGGCGATAAGCGGGCAATCTCAATCAGCAGCTCGTCAGTGACTATCCACTTTCTGGGAAGATTGCGCTTGCTGGCTATCAGATCACGCGTAACAGCCACCTCTTTAAGCACACCCAGCTGTGCATGCGAAAGCGATGAAGAGTGCTTGATTTTACGCCAGGAAAGATCAGGATGCGAACAATAGCGATCTACATCCGCCAGGGCAGCAAAGTCTTCCTCGAGCCATTCCAGGCGTCCAAGCTGCTCCAACTGGTCATACATCTTTTGATAAATCCTCGGCAGATAGCGCACGTCATCAAGTGCATACTCAATCTGCGTATCAGTGAGCGGACGATAATTCCATTCGCTGAAGGAGAGCGCCTTAGAGAGCCTTACCCCGGCAAACTCCCTCACGAGCGTGCGTAGTGAGGCCTGCTGCGGCATGCCAAGAAGCTCTGCGGCCAGCTGAATGTCAAAAAGCGGCTCAGGTATTAAGGTGAGGTAATGGTAGATGAGCTCAAGATCCTGCTCCCCGGCGTGAAAGACCTTGACGATATCCGGGGAAAGAAAAAGCCCTTTGAGAGGTGAAATGTCCTCAAGGGCCAGGGGGTCAACGATGACAGAGCGCTCCGGCGTTGCCAGTTGCAAAAGGCACAGCTGCGGAAAAAAGGTGCGCTCACGGATGAACTCGGTGTCAACAGCTAATACGGACGCTGCGCTAGCCTCCTCAATGAACAAAGCAAGCTTCTCAGAGGTATCAAGGTAATCGCGGCTTGTCTCGGACAAAGGTTCACTCCTTTTTCTTGTTGCGAACATTGTAGCAGTGAGTGACCCCGTGGGACAGAGAGGGACGGGGGTTAGTGTGGTGGAACAGGGGGACGGGGTTAGTGTTCCAATTTGACCAAGGTCAAATTGGAACACTA
>WRBR01000004.1 GCA_009784425.1 Coriobacteriia bacterium
TTGCACACGCAACAAAACTGGCCCCCTGTCCTCATAAAACCCACCCTTTTGAAGGAAAACATATAGACAACCGCAAATTCTGCACAAAAATCCAGCTTTCTTTGCCCACACTGTGTCAAGTGCCGAATATGGTGCAAGTATCCTCTTCATGCAACAGGGCGAGCAGGTTTTGGCCTGCCCCGCTTCCTTGGGTTTTCCATAGGCTGGCCCCAGCTAGCCTAAGCCTGTGGAAAACCCGCCCTTAAAGGAAGCGGGGCGTCCTTAAGGCCAAGGCTGTGGAAAAACCGGTCAAGCCCAACATGACCCTGTCACACTTTATACTTCCCCCTGTCAGGTTCCGACCCATGAACTGCTAAAATTCCAGCATGGAAATTAAGCCTTATACTCAAGATGCCTGCGTATGCGCAATCGGTGTGTTTGACGGTGTGCATCTTGGTCACCAAGCCCTGCTGAACGCTGCTATTGCCGATGCCAGTGAGCGAGGTGCGCAGCCGCTCGCGGTGACCTTTGACCGTGACCCCGATGAGCTCTTCTGCCCGGACAAGGTCCACAAGCTGCTCACTAATCAGGAGCGTCTTGAACAACTGAAGCAAGTAATTCCTGACGTACTCGTTTTGCCCTTTACCAGGGAACTAGCAAGCCTGGAGTGGCAGAAATTCCTGGAAATGCTCCTGGCCCTGCTGCCAAGCCTCAAGGCAATCCACGTGGGCGAGAACTTCCACTGTGGTGCTCGAGCTGCCGGCGGCATCAATGAGATCTTCAGCTGGGGCGCAGAGCAGGGCATAGAGGTGAGGCCCCAGCCGCTGTTTGTGTTTGAGGGTGCCACGGTGAGCGCAACGCGCATCCGCACGCTTTTGGCTGAGGGCGAGGTAAAAAAGGCAGCTGAGCTTCTCACACGCCCCTTCTCGCTGACCGGCAAGGTGGTAACCGGCGCTGGCAGGGGGCACAGCCTGGGCTTTGCAACAGCCAACGTAGAGGTAGACGGCTCCTCAGCCATGATGGGCCCGTATGTGTACGCCGCCTATGCCCTGCAGGGCGGAGAGCGCTCTGAAGAGAACAACGGCGAGCACTCCGGCGAGCACTCCAGCGAGCACTCCGGCAAGCACTCCGGCGAGCACTCCGGCAAGCGCTACAAAGCCGCCGTCTCAATAGGCAATCCTCCCACCTATTCACCAGAGACCCAAGAGTTCAACCCCTTTTTATTAGAGGCGCATCTGATAGATTTTGAAGGCAGCATTTACTGCAGCGAGCTCAGGCTGGAATTTGTTGAAAAACTTCGCCCTATGCAACGCTTTGTGAGCACCGATGAACTAATATCTACCGTAAAGAAAAACATCAGTTGGGTAAGGAACAACTTGTAGTAGTATTGTCACGCTAATTAATGTTATATGTCTATGTTGGTGGAGAGTTCCGTGTCGATAGTCAAATAAGGAAGGATGTGTCATGTTGGAGAGTTTACCGCTTATTATTGGTTTGGCGGCAGGAATCGTAGCCGTTGTGTATGCGAGCGCCCTGATTGCTTATCTGGTCAAGATGCCTGCGGGCAACGAGAAGATGCAAAGTATTGCCGGGGCAATCCATGAAGGTGCTATGGCGTTTTTGAAGCGCCAATACCGCACGGTTGCCATTGTTGCCATTATCATCACCGTAATACTGCTGATTCCCGGCTTTTTTGGCATTATTGGTTTTGGAATCTGGACGGCTGTTGGCTTTATTCTCGGCGGCGTAGCATCTGCCGCGGCCGGCTTCATTGGCATGGCCATCTCGGTGCGCGCCAATGTGCGAACGGCTGAGGCCGCCCAAACAGGGCTGCCCAAGGCGCTCAGAGTTGCCTTTCAGGCAGGAACAGTCACCGGAATGTTTGTCATTGGCCTTGGCATCATCGTAGTTTCTATCATGAGCTTTTTATACTTGGGAGAAGTTACGCTCTTTGGCCAAACAGCCGGTTATTCTGCGCTGATAGGTCTGGGCTTTGGTGGCTCGCTGATCTCAGTCTTTGCACGTCTTGGTGGCGGAATCTTCACTAAGGCTGCAGACGTTGGTGCCGACCTGGTAGGCAAGGTCGAGGCAGGCATACCTGAGGATGACCCCCGCAACCCCGCCGTTATCGCCGATAACGTAGGTGACAACGTGGGCGACTGCGCCGGCATGGCAGCAGACCTGTTTGAGACCTACGTGGTAACCACCGTTGCCGCTATGCTGATTGGTATCCTTGCCTTTGGCGAAGCAGCCTTGGGCGTTGCCCTCGGCTTGCCGCTGGCCATTGGTGCTGCTTCTATCGTAGCCTCTGTCATCGGCACCGCCTTTGTTAAGATGGGCAAAAACGGCTCCATCATGGGAGCCCTGTACAAGGGTCTTTGGATAGCGGCAATCATTGCTGCCGCCATATTCCTCCCCGTATGCTACTGGCTTTTGAATGGCGCTACCGTTATTACGGACTCCATTCTTGCCCCTTCAGACCTCTCATATATTTCGGTTTGGATTTGTGCTGTCATCGGCGTGCTCTTAACAGCAGGAATGGTGTATGCCACCGACTACTACACGTCATCCGAGAAAAAACCGGTTCACCGTGTTGCCAAGGCATCTGAGACCGGTCATGCCACCAACATCATCCAAGGCTTAGCAGTAGGCATGGAGGCAACCGCCATTCCCATTATCATGATTATCATTGCTACGCTCGCAAGCTTTTTCTTGGCGGGCATCTTTGGCATTGCTATTGCGGCGCTTTCCATGCTGTCAATGGCGGGCATCATTGTGGCGCTTGACTCCTTTGGGCCAGTCACTGATAACGCAGGCGGCATCGCCGAGATGAGCGCTCTGCCCGAGAGTGTGCGCGTGAATACCGATGCTCTGGATGCCGTAGGCAACACCACCAAGGCTGTTACCAAGGGTTACGCCATTGCCTCTGCGGCGCTGGCTGCCGTGGTGCTGTTCTCTGACTTTATCCATCAGCTTGAGGCGCAAACAGGCGCAGCGTACGCTCTGGACTTTCCCTTGTGGAGCCCCTATGTGCTCATAGGTCTGTTCATCGGCGGGCTGCTACCCTTCCTCTTTGCCTCGCTTGCCATGACCTCGGTGGGCAAGGCAGCCGGCGGCGTGGTAGAAGAAGTGCGTCGTCAGTTTAAAGAGATTCCCGGCATCATGGAGGGCACCGGTAAGCCCGACTACGCCAAGTGCGTGGATTTGGTTACCAAGAGCGCTCTGAGGGAGATGACGCTTCCTGCCATGATTCCCATCGGCGTGCCGATTTTGATCTTGGGCGTTGGCGCCATCTTAAAGGCAGTTGGCTTTGAGGATGCCTTTATGTTCACCGTATATGTGATGGGCGGTGCCCTGGTGGGAACCATCGTCACCGGCCTGTTCTTGGCTATTTCCATGACCGCCGGCGGCGGCGCATGGGATAACGCTAAAAAGCTCATTGAAGAGGGCAAGTTTGGCGGCAAGGGCTCCTTTGCCCACGCGGCCTCGGTAACCGGCGACACCGTCGGCGATCCTTACAAGGATACCGCCGGCCCCGCTCTCAACCCCATGATTAAGGTCTTTAACATCATGGCATTATTGCTGCTGCCCCTCTTGGTTTTACTTGCGTAACGTGTTAATCTGAGAAGCTCAACAAGGGTGTCAAGGGGATATAAGCCTTGACACCCTTGGCAGTATAAAAAGAGTACAAAAAGAGAGTCCAGTGTGTTTAATTGGAGGTAATAATGGGAATTCTTGCAGCCTACGCTGTTCCGCATCCGCCCCTGCTTATTCCCGGCGTTGGGGATGACAGCAAGCTATCTGTGCAAAAAACCAAAGAGGCCTTGGAGGAGGCAGCCCGGCGCGCTGCAGAGCTGGGGCCCGAGACACTGGTGATTATCTCGCCTCATGCGCCCATGTATGCAGACGCCTTTCATATATCGCCTGGTGTAGGTGCGAGCGGAGACTTTGGCATGTTTGGGGTGAGCGAAGCTGCGTACACCGCGATGTACGATGAGGAGTTTGTATCGCTGCTTGAGGAGCTGTCGCTCGAAAAGGGCATTTCCTGCACAACGCAGGGGCAAAAGGATACTTCGCTTGATCACGCAACAATGGTGCCCCTTCACTTTTTTGGCAAGGCTCTCGGCGATGCCGGCGGGGCTGGCGCTGACTATAAAGTTGTGCGCATTGGGCTCAGCGGCCTTGGCTTTGACAAGCACCTTGCCTTTGGCAAGGCGATTGCCCAGGCAGCCAATGCCCTGGATCGCAAGGTGGCGGTGGTAGCAAGCGGCGACCTTTCACACAAACTATTGGCAAGCGGTCCCTATGGTTTTACGCCTGAGGGTCCCGAGCTTGACGAGAAGATATGCGCAGCCCTTACAGAGGGTAGCGCGGAGAGCCTCATGGCGATTAGCCCCAGGCTTGCAGATGCTGGCGCGGAGTGCGGCCTCAGGTCCTTCATCATGATGAGCGGGGCACTCGACGGCCTTAACTATACTTCTGAGCTGCTCTCTTACGAGGGCCCCCTGGGCGTTGGTTATGCCGTGGCTTCTTATCAGGAAGGCGCTCTGCAGGAGGCGGCGGCTCCGGTTGCTGAGGCAAAAGAAGAAGCGGCTTTGGGCGTTGTGGCTCTTGCGGCAGTGGGGGCGGCGGCTGTTGATAAGGCTGCTGTTGATAAGGCAGCTGCTGATGAAGCAGTTACAGAAGAAGCAGTTGCAGATGAAGCAGTTGCTGAAGATTCTGCTGACGATGAAACGGTTGCTGAAGAAGAGGCAGTCACTAAAGACGAAGCGGTTGAAGACGAAGCGGCTGAAGACGAGGAGCCGTCCGAGGAGCCGTCCGCAGACGATGAAGCGGTTGCTGAAGACGAGACTGCCAAAGAAGAGGAGGCTGTCGACGATGAGGCAGCAGCAGAAGTGCTGGCCCCCGTGCCCGATGCACTTCTTGAAGATCTTTACTCCACCCCAACGGAATCCCTCCCCGTGGGCTTGGCGCGCAAGGCCCTGCAAGCCTACTTTGACCTGGGCAACACTCGCCCGGCACTCGATACCCCGGAGATTCAGGAATTTCTGGAGCTCTACCAACAAGAACCCGGCCTCAAAGAGGAGTACGAAGATCTGGCAAACAGAAAGGCCGGAGTTTTTGTCAGCATCCACGAAGGGCAAGAGCTGAGGGGCTGCATTGGCACCATAGCGCCCGCCCGGGAATCTGTCTTGGCCGAGATCATCCAAAATGCGGTGAGCGCAGCGAGGGAAGATCCGCGGTTTTTACAGGTGCAGGCGTATGAACTCGGCGATCTCACCGTTAAGGTAGACATCTTGGGAGAAGCAGAGCAAGTGCGCGACCGTCAGGAGCTGGACCCCAAGCGTTACGGGGTCATCGTCAGGCGCGGGCACCGACGCGGCCTGCTTTTACCAGACCTTGAAGGTGTCGATACCCCCAAAAAGCAGATAGAGATAGCGCTCGCCAAAGCGGGCATCCGCGGCAGAGAATCTTACGCGCTTGAGCGCTTTGAAGTGGTGCGTTATACATGAGTCTTGCACAGTGTTCCGTGTGTCCCCATGCGTGCAGTCTTGCACAGGACGAGAGGGGAGTGTGCGGAGCCAGGCGAGCTAAAGACGGCGCGGTCATCCCCCTTAATTACGGCCGCTGTACATCGCTCGCGCTTGACCCTATTGAAAAGAAGCCGCTGGCGCGCTTTTATCCGGGAAGCACCATCTACTCATACGGCAGCTTTGGCTGCAACCTCAGCTGCTCCTTCTGCCAAAACTCAGAGATCTCGCAGGTGGTACAGAGAGACGGGGTTGGTGAGACAGAAGGGGACGGTTCATCTGTCTCGCGTGTGGTACAGAGGGACGGGGTTGGTGTACCAATTTCTGCGAAATTGGTACACCAACCCCGTCCCTCTGTACCACACCAACCCCGTCCCTCTGTACCACCGACAAACCGGCCACCCGGACGCAGGTGGGATACGCGCACCATTCATGAAGGCCACCCGGCTTATACCCCGGTGCCAACCAGGTATCTCTCGCCGGCGGAGTTGGTGCAGCAGGCCTTAGCACTCAAACCCCAGGGCAACATAGGCGTTGCGCTCACCTACAACGAGCCACTTATCAGCCCGGAATATCTGCTGGATGTTGCCAAGGAGGTCCAAATCGAGGGCCTCAAGCTCGCCGTGGTGACCAACGGCTATGTTACGCCCCAAACGGCTGAGCAAGTTTTCAAAGCAACCGACGCCGCCAACATCGACCTCAAGGCATTCAATCAAGACTTCTACACCTCAGTGGGAGCGCCGGCAGGTCTGGCAACCGTTAAGCAGAGCATCCAGATTGCCCTCGCCCAGGGTTGCCATGTGGAGATTACCACACTGGTAATCCCCGGCCTCAACGACAGCCCGGATGAAATGGCAGCAGAAGCCGCCTGGATTGCCTCGCTCAGCCCAGACATACCTTTCCACATAAGCAGGTTTCATCCGTCGTACCACATGATGGATCGCCCGCCCACGCCGGAGGACACCGTGCATACCCTGGCGCGCATTGCCAGGGAACACCTCAATTTCGTCTATATCGGAAATAGGTAATTTAGGATAGAATAATCAAAAAAAGAAACAGCTTTGTCTCATGGAAAAGGAGATTAAGATGGCAATTACGTTTGACAGTTTGGTAAAGGACGTTCTTGAGTTCCCGCCGGCAGTAGCAATTTTTGAGGACATGGTCCCCGGCATATCCACCAACCCAATTCTCAAGATGGTAAGCGGCATGCCGCTTAGCACCGCGGTTAAGCTGCCGCAGTCTGGCTTTACCCCCGAGATGGTAGAAGAGCTCAAAGAGCGCTTTGCTGCTATGGAGCAATAGATTAAAGGAACAGCGTGAACAAACCCACCTTGTTGGGTATAGATGTAGGTTCAACAACTGTTAAGTGCGCGGTGTTAGATGCAGAGCACCAGATGCTCTACTCTGACTACCAGCGCCACCATACCGACATCCGTGCCACTATAGCCAGTATGCTTTCTGCTGCCGCCGAACAGTTGGGCGAGCAGCAATTTCGCGTGGCGGTAACCGGCTCAGGCGGCCTGCTTTTGGCCCAATGGCTGGAGCTGCCCTTTATCCAGGAGGTTATCGCCTCAAAAACAGCTGTGGAGGCGCTGATTCCCGCCACGGATGTTGCCATTGAGCTTGGTGGCGAGGATGCCAAGATTATCTACTTTGACAAGGGCATAGAGCAGCGCATGAACGGCACCTGTGCCGGCGGCACCGGGTCGTTCATCGACCAGATGTCCGTGTTGCTCAATACCGATGCCCTGGGTTTGAATGACCTGGCGGCTGACGCCCAGATCATCTACCCCATTGCCAGCCGCTGCGGCGTGTTTGCCAAGACTGACGTGCAGCCCCTCTTAAATGAGGGCGCACGCCGTGAGGACATTGCTGCCTCTATCTTCCAAAGCGTGGTCACGCAGACCATTGGCGGCCTTGCCTGCGGGCGGCCCATCAGAGGCAATGTGGCCTTTCTCGGCGGGCCCCTGGAGTACCTGCCCGAGCTGCAAAAGCGCTTTGAGATTACCCTCAATCTCACGCCTGAGATGGTGCAAAAACCTGAGAACGCGCATCTCTTTGTTGCCAAGGGCGCGGCGCTGGCCGTTGCCAAGGAAGCGGACTGCGCTACCTTCAACCTGCAAGAGATCATGGCGCGCCTGAATGCACTGGGCTCAACCCAGGGCTCCGAGGTGCATCGCCTCGACCCGCTCTTTGCCAACGCAAAAGAGTACCTGGCTTTCAAGCAACGCCACGCCAAGGCCACGGTGCCCAGGCGAGACATCAACAGCTACCGCGGCACGGCCTTCTTGGGCATTGATGCCGGCTCCACCACCTTCAAGGCGGTGCTCACCAGTATTGATGGCGAGATACTCTCCAGTTACTACACCAGCAACAAGGGCGAGGTGCTCGACACGGCCAAGTTTGCCCTGCTTGAGATACTGTCTTCCATCCCCGTTGACGAGGTCACCGGCGAGCCGCTCATCACCATTGGCTACACCACGGTGACCGGTTATGGCGAGGCTTTGCTGCTTGAGGCTCTCAGAGCCGATGCCGGCGAGATTGAAACCATCGCGCACCTCCGCGGCGCGCAGTCCCTGCTGCCCGATGTGGAATTCATCCTGGACATCGGCGGGCAAGACATGAAGTGCCTGCGCATCCACGACGGCATCATCGACCACATCATGCTCAACGAGGCATGCTCCAGCGGCTGCGGTTCCTTCATTGAGACTTTTGCCTACAGCATGCAGATGAGCGTGGAGGAGTTTGCCAAGGCGGCGCTTTCGGCCGAGAGCCCCGTAGACCTGGGCAGCCGCTGCACCGTTTTCATGAATTCCCGCGTTAAGCAGGCGCAAAAAGAGGGCGCAACGATTGGCGATATCTCGGCTGGGCTCTCGTACTCGGTCATCAAAAACGCGCTCTTCAAGGTTATTCGTGTGCGTGACCCCAAGGACGTAGGCGAGAAGGTCATCGTCCAGGGCGGCACCTTTTTAAATGACTCAATACTGCGCTCCTTTGAACTGCTGAGCGGCACCCAAGCCGTGCGTCCGGACATCGCCGGACTCATGGGAGCCTACGGCGCCTCTCTGCTTTCAAAAGATGCCTATACTGCCGCTCATCCCACCTTGTCATCCAATGACTTGACCGGCGAATCTACTGCCTCTGCACCAGAAAGCTCACTTCTCAGCGCCGCTGACATAGAAGCCCTGGAAGTAAGCCATCGCACCATACGTTGTAACGTATGCTCTAACGCTTGCCTGCTCACCGTGAGCACCTTTGGCCTCGACGAGACCACCGGCAAAAAGCGCCGCTTTATCACCGGCAACCGCTGTGAGCGAGGCGCCGGCGTTAAGCCCAAGGTAGAAGACCTACCCAATGTCTACGCCTGGAAGTACAAGCGCCTGTTTGAGGGAACCGAGCAAAACCCCTATATACCGCTTGAGCCCTCTGAGGCCACCAGGCCAACGGTAGGCATGCTCAGGGTGCTCAATACCTATGAGAACTACCCCTTTTGGTTTACGCTTTTCAAGGAGTTGGGCTTTTCCACGCTACTCTCAGACGAGAGCGACCACAAAACCTATGAAAAAGGCATGGAATCCATGCCTTCGGAGAGCGTTTGTTATCCGGCCAAGCTGGCACACGGGCACCTCATGGATCTGCTTGAGAAGGCAGAAAAGTCCGCAATGGACATCATCTTTATGCCCTGTATCCGCCACGAGCGCAAAGAGGATCAAGGCGCACCCAATCACTTCAACTGCCCGGTTGTGGTGAGCTACCCCGAGGTTCTCAAGCTCAACGTTGACGAGTTGGAGCAAGGCAACGCCGAGCCGGCCTTCCTCAACCCCTTCTTGCCCTACGACAGCAAGGAGCTCTTTCCCAAGCGCTTTAAGAAGGTGCTGGACAAGTGGTGGGATCGCCACCCCAACGCCAAGGGCGAGGCCCCTTCACTCAAGGAAATCACCGAGGCAACAGACAAAGCCTGGGCAGAGGATGAGGCCTTTAAGAAAGATGTGCAAAACGAGGGCGAGCGCGTTCTCAAGTGGCTGGATGACACCGGCAGGCACGGCATTGTTTTGGCCGGGCGCCCCTACCACCTTGACCCCGAAATCAACCACGCTATCCCTGAGCTGGTAGCCTCTTACGGCCAGGCGGTGCTCACCGAAGACAGCGTGTCACACCTCCTCAAACCCGAGCGCCCACTCAGAATTGTGGACCAGTGGATGTACCACAGCAGGCTCTACGCAGCAGCCAAGCTGGTAACCACCCGCCCCAACCTCGACCTCATCCAGCTCAACAGCTTTGGCTGCGGCCTCGACGCGCTCACCACCGACCAGGTGCAAGAAATCCTCGAGCCAGCCGGCAAGGTCTACACCGTTCTCAAGATCGACGAGATCTCAAACCTCGGCGCCGCCCGCATCCGCATCCGCAGCCTCCTCGCCGCCATCAGAGACCAGCAGAGCGAGCAAGCAGTCAGCGCCCCTGAGACCACCCACATCTGCACAGGCTCTTGCGCAACCAAATGTGACTCCGCCCTTATGCCTCCTGATCTGGAGACAAGCGAGCTCAGCTCTTTGGCTTCTGACTCGGGGGGGAGCGACAAGGGAGAGCCCCAAGCTGGTGAAGACATACTGGAGCGACCCGGGGCCCCGAGACAGAAACAAAGAGCTGAGGGAGCCGGGACGAGTAAGACTCAAGGCCTCTCAACAGCAATCGAAAAGCCTCAGTTCACCGAGGAGATGAAGGAGCAAGGCTACACAATCCTGGCTCCGCAAATGGCCCCCATCCACTTTGAGCTGCTGAACGAGCTCTTCCACTACGGAGGCTACAACCTTAAGCTCCTGCCCAGCGTTGACCAAGGCGCAGTAGAAGCCGGGCTCAAATACACCAACAACGACATCTGCTACCCCTCCATCCTTACCACCGGCCAGGTCATGGAAGCCATTACCTCAGGTGAATATGACCTCGACAAGCTCGCGGTTATCATCACCCAGACCGGCGGCGGCTGCAGAGCCACCAACTACATAGCCCTCCTTCGCAAGGCATTAGCTGATGCCGGAGCACCGCATATCCCGGTCATCGGGCTCAGCTTCCATCGCGGGCTGGGCGAGGTCAATCCCGGCTTCAACGTTACACTCAAGCTGCTGCGTCGCGCTGTGTACGTGTTTTTCTACGGCGATTTACTCATGCAGTGCCTGTACCGCACCCGCCCGTACGAAGCCGTGCCCGGTTCGGCACAAAAACTCTATGACCACTGGATGGACGTCTGCAAACAGCAAATAGGCGGCAAGGTCAACCGTCGCATCTTCGCCAAAACATGCAAAAAGATGATCCACGAATTCGATACCCTGGAGCTCGTAGGCGACGGCACCAAGCCGCGCGTAGGCGTAGTGGGAGAGATTCTAGTTAAGTTCCATCCCACCGCCAACAACGGCATCGTTGACATCATCGAGCGCGAAGGCTGCGAGTGCGTAGTGCCGGGACTCACCGAGTTCTTCCTCTTTGGCATCAGCGGCGGCATTTGGCAGCACCGCGAACTCACCAAACCGCTCAAAAGCGAGATCGGCACGCGCTTCTCTCTGGGAATGCTACGAGTCTGGCGCCGCCCGCTCATCAAAGCCCTGAACAAATCCAAACGCTTCCATGCCCCAGCAGGCATCTACGAACTGGCAGACTACGCAAGCGAGATCTTAAGCCTCCTCAACAGCATGGGAGAAGGCTGGCTCCTCACCGCCGAAATGGTTGAACTCATCAAAGCTGGCACCCCCAACATCGTCTGCACCCAACCCTTTGCCTGCCTGCCCAACCACGTAACCGGCAAAGGCGTCATCAAAGAACTCCGCCGCAGACACCCCGAAAGCAACATAGTAGCCGTAGACTACGACCCCGGTGCCAGCGAAGTCAACCAACTCAACCGCATCAAACTCATGATCAGCGTAGCCAAAGAAAACTTCAAGAACACAGAGAGCGGCTCCTCGTCCCATCACTGATTTTGTTCTCGTAGTGCTCGCAGCTCTTCTGGCGTTCTCATATATCCTCTTGTTGAGGCCTGGGTGCACAAACACGGCTTCAACACGTCAGTTAATTGATAGTGCAGCGCTGCCCTTGACATGGCTAATTTCACTCAGTATATTATTCCCCAAACGCTAGGCGTATGCTTGCTGACCCAAGGGACTGTAGTGAGAAATTACCCCTATATCATCAGTAACGATATCTCCCCCTACTTGATTGAACGCTTTGAGGCTGTTGGAACACAGGTCAAGTACGCAAAGAATGCCCCCATTGTCCTTGAGGGTGAGATTGCCGATAGCTGCTACTACCTCACCAAAGGAAACGTAATTATCACGCAGCGCACGCTGAAAGACCCAGAAATCCTGTTTATATTCTCCACGGGCGTATTAATGTCATCTGCCCATGCCTTGTTCGACGAGATGCTTCCTTATTCAAGCCATGCCTATGAGCCGGTGGAAGCCATCCGAGTCATGAAAGACGATATTTGGCCAATCATTGATGAAGACAGCGTTATCGCCCGCTTTGCAATTGAAAACATGGCCTGCTTGCTCGTTTCTATGAGAGCAAAACTCTACGAGAAGTGCAATCACAGCGAAACCTGGCGCATTTGCCGACTCTTTGACAATATGGTGGATGTCTACGGCGTTGAGGTTGGCGGCGAGATTAAAATCAACTTCAAATTCAGCCAGCAATTTGTCAGCGATATGTTGAGTATCAGCCGAATCACCGTAGTGCGGAGGCTTAAGAGCCTGAAGGAACAAAACATTTTGGATTTTCGCGGCGGCTACTATTATGTCACCGATATAAAGGCGCTCCAGTACATTCTGGTCATGGAAATGTAAGTAAAATCGTAACATTTTCCAGACTCTGTTATCACTAAAGAAATTCGCAAATAGAGCTTAAAATTGCTTAAAAATTCCTTATTTTGTATCTCTGGATACTATAACAAACCAAAAAATTTTGTTAGAGTAGCAGTGTTCTAACGTTACAACAAGCGGTTTTATTTTGGAAAGCTGGCAGTCAAAAACTGTCAAGGTGCTGCATGGTTCTGGTCGCCCAATTGCTTTCTAAGTGCATATCGCTGTAACATCAAAGGGATATGTCTCAGAGAAAGCAATAGAGGGGAAGGAGATGTTGCTCAGTGCGTGCTTTTACCCAACTAAATCAAGTGTCTCATAAAAACCAAAGCAACCGGGCAATCAATATTTTCGCTTTGCTGGCGATGGGTGTAACAGTGAAGATCACTGTGAAAAGATAAGAAGTAAAAAACACACTAAGGGCCAAGAAGGAGGTGGTTTAAGCAAGAGCACGACGATTAGAGAAGGAAGGAAGGAAGGGATGCCTTCGCCCCAAGAATCGTTGACAAACGATATTAATAGAAATATGGAAGGAGAGTTGCATGGAGAAGAAATTTTCAAGGCGTGATTTTTTCAAGGCATCAGCAATTGGACTTGCTGCAACTGCGGCAGCCTCAACAGCAACAGTTGCAGCAGCAAAGCCAGCTTACGCAAACACCCCGCCTACAACGGGACCGTTTGTTAAGCATCTCGATAGTCTACCCTATGAAATTGGTCCTGACTACCAACGGCCAAAAAGTTCTACCCTGGGTTGGATGAGAATCTTTGATCCCGCGGAAAAACCAATCAAGTTTGTTGTCGAGGATATGCAGTTTGCAGAAGGTAATACAAAGGGTATTCCTGACACCGGCAAGGATCTTCCCAAGATCATGGCCGAAAAACTCGGCATCATGGACAGAAACGCCAACATGAACGAAACAGGTGTTATCTATCTCTTTGCCAAGCATCTTACTCAGATGATGCAGGAAAAATCGCACCTGGCGGGCTATCGCCAGCTGGAACTCGCCATGAGTACGGCGGGCTGGTCGGTAGAAAAGGACTACGCCGGTCTCACCGCATTTGGCGGGTCTCCGGGCGGCACCATTGGCATGCACCCGGTTAACCGTTACACGCTGGAGATGGAAGACGAGCAAGTATTTGTTCAAGGTATGTTCAACGGCGATAACTACGTTGCAAGGATGAGACAGGCACAGGGGCAAATCTATCAGTTTGAGTCTCCGGACGAAGCTGCCAAGTGCATAAAGAGAGCGTCTCGCTACTTTGGCGCCTGCCTTGCCGGCGTTGCAGAATATGACGAGCGCTGGACCTACTCAGACTGGGCAACCATCAAGTATGAGGCATTTCCCCGGATGGACGGAAGAACGGCTTACCAGTTCTTCAACACGCAAAAATTTGCCGAGAACATGGAAGTTGAGGTCTTTGGCCACAGCATCGTCAAACCGGACTGGCAAAAATATGCCGGCTTCCAGCCAACCCACGTTCTCATATTTGCCGTGGAAATGGACTACGAAGTACTGGCCACCTCACCTTCGGCCCTCGAAAACGCTATGGTAGGCAAGGGTTATTCCGACATGGCCGAGGTTGCCTACAAGATAGCCGTTTTGCTGAGAGAGCTGGGTTACAACGCAGCTTCATCGGGCAACGGAGACGGACTCTCTGTTCCCTATGCAGCAGCAGCCGGCTTGGGTGAGATGGGCAGAAACTCCAACATCGTTACGCAGAGGTATGGTCCTCGTATCCGTTTGGCTAAGGTTTATACCGACCTCAATATGACCCCCGACAAACCGGTCTCCTTTGGTGTTAAGGAGTTCTGCTCACTTTGCAAGAAGTGCGCAGAGACCTGCCCCGGTCAGGCAATTTCTTACATCGACAAACCTCGCATGTTAACACCCGAAGAATGCGGCATATCCGAAAATCCCTGGCACGAGACCTGGGGGCTCTATAGCGAGCGCTGCCTCAGTGGTAAAGCCTATATTGCTGGCTGCACAAACTGTGTTGCTGTATGCTCATGGAACAAGCTCAAGATGTGGAACCATGATGTGGCAATCCTTGCCACCAAGATTCCTCTGCTCAAAGACGCTGCGCGCAAGTTTGACGAGTGGTTTGGTTACAACGGCCCCGTCGACAACGCCGAAAGGACCAGTGGATTTACCACGCAGAGGGCAGAAGACTTCTGGAATAACCCAGAACCCATACAGCCAACATAGATTGGAGGACTAATATGACAACAATGGGCGGCGCATTAATCTTTATGCTCTTTGGAGCAATCTTTATAGCGATTCAGTATTTACTGACCCGGTACTTAATTGCCAAGGGAAAGAATTCTCTCTTGATGCAGTTCATCGGTTTTCTTGCCAACTTCATGTTTGTGTTCACCTTGATGTGGGTGCAGGCCAGCTTTGCAGAACGTGAGTTTCAGGCGGCTGGCATGAGCGTGGTCTTCTTTGGCGGCGTTACGGTGATATTTGCAATCCTCTTCTGGAGACTATCCACTCTCAAAGGGGATTACAAGGCTCTTACCTGGCCCTCAAAAAAAGGCGTAGAAGAAGCAAAGAAGTGATTGAGTGACCAAGCAATGAGCCATCCGTGCCCTCTAAAGGGACCGGATGGCTCATGCTCACTTCTCTTAACAACAAGGCACTTTGACCATAAGAAGACGAAATGAAAAAGAAGAAAAAAGGTTTCGAGTTCTGGTATCTGCTGGCTCTCGGAGTTACCGGTCTTATAGCGGTTTACTATGGCCTTTTTGTTGCCAAGCAACCCATTGACTACAAGGCGCTGATTCAAGAAAGCCTGCCCAGTGCTACCTCGGTAGAGAGGGTCATTGGCACTAAGCCCGTTTTTGAGATACAGACACCCGAGGGGCAATATTTAGCGGTTATCGACTCAGAATATGGCTATGAATCCACCATTGAGGTTTTGACCATTGTTAACCCTCAGGGCATTTTGCACGGCATTATCATCACAAAAGAAGCCGAGACCCCTGACTTCTTTGAGAGACTGCATACCAAGAATTTTTTCTCAAGATTTGATGACTTGAGTCTGCATGAACCCATCTACGTGGGGCTTGCGCCCCGCTATACGGGTTATGTGGGCAACATCAAAACAGACAACTACGTAGATGTAATCTCTGGCTCAACGGTTTCGTCGCATGCCATAGCCTCGGCAGTTAACAAGGGCGTGCTCTATTTGGCCGAGAGTTATTTTGACACCTCCTGGCATAACCCCTTTGAGGTCATTCGATTTGATGAAAAGACCCTGGGGATGATCATTTTATACCTCATTGCCTTAGCGGCTATGTGGGTCAAGCCTCTGGCAAGGTTTAAGTTTGTTTTCTTGCTTGCCAGCATTGTGCTCCTTGGCTTTATGATCAGCCAGTTTATTACTGCAAGCCTGCTCTTTTCGCTGTTGCAACTCGAGATTCCCCGCTACACCAACGTCATCTGGTATGTCATGGTGTTTGGCTCGCTTGCGTTTATAGTTTTCTTGGGGAGAAATCTGTACTGCTCGTGGCTCTGCCCCTTTGGAGCCCTGCAAGAATGCCTACACAAGGTCACCAAATTTAATCCCCCCGGCATCAATCCAAAAGTGACCAAGAAGCTGCGCCTGCTGCCCGCAACGCTGCTCTGGATTGCCATCATCTTGGGAACCTGGCATGGCAACTATGCCACCTTAAATTATCAACCCTTTGAGGCATTTTTTATCTTGAGTGCCTCTTGGATGATGTGGATTATCATGCCAACACTCTTGGTAGTGAGCTTGTTCTACACCCGCTTTTTCTGTACCTATCTCTGCCCGGTTGGGTATGTTTTGAACTTGGTGAATCGTTGGCGTAACAAAGGAGTGAGAAGATGCAAGAAGTGGATAAAACCACAGATTCTGTGGCAGAAGATAAAAAGCCGCAAAGAAGATCCAGTTACCGATTAATGGATGTTTTCTTTACCCTACTGCTGCTTGCTCTGGTTGTAGGGAGCGTATTGGTGATGCTGCAATCGGCGGGAATCTTAAGGTATGATAGGTTTTGATTACGAAACCGGAATCTTGATGAAGGAATGGTAATAACATGAAACACTTTAAACTTGGTCCCTACAAAGATTTACAACTCACCAGCTTTGACACTGTGGCGAGTGAGTCAGAGGTAAACGAGGCAATCGGATACATCTTCAAAAGCATGGAAGAAGCCAAAATTGAAAAAGTGGGTGGGATAGAAGAGGGTGATCAAGTTGTTGTTACGTGGGAAGCCACCGACGAGAGAACAGGCATTAACCTGGTCAAAGAAACGGTGAGCGAGTTTTGCGTAGGCGACGAGCAGGAGAGCTTTCCCGAAGCTCTCATCCCAGAGCTCATGGGACACAAAGTGGGGGATGTCATTGATTTCTCCAAGACAATAGAACTGGACCCCTTTGATTTTCATTTTCAGGATTACATTGGTCAAACCCTGCTGTTTAAGCTGGTGGTCAAGGAGGTTTATTTTTCCAAAAGACTGGAACTCACCGATGAACTGGTGGTTCAAATCGACCCAAATCTCAAGACTATTGCAGACCTTAAACTCCTGCTGGCAGACGAGATTCACCAGAGAAAGGCTGAACAACAGCGCGATGGCAATATCACCATCATGTTTCAGGCGCTGATTGACCAATGTGAATTTGAATTTGATGATGAAGTCATTGAACAGGATGCAAAGGAACTGTACTACAATTTTGCCGCTGAGCTCAACGCCGAAGACGACATGCTGGCGATGAATGAGTACCTCGCTGCCAGGGAGATCAGCGCAGGAACCCTGCTTGCAGAATGCAAGGAAGAAGTGGCCAAGACCATGCTGCGCAATGCCATCCTTGAAGAGGTCATCTTGGCAGAGAACATCACACTGACCGCCGAAGAAATAGAGCAGACTGAAAAGAAGTTTGCGGATGACCAAGAAAAAGACTGGCTTCCTGAAGAACTGAATAACGTTGAACTGGTCAAGAGCATGTTCCTCTGCAAAAAAGCTCTGGATTATTTATTGGAAGTGAATTTTACTGACTAATGACCCGCAAAAGATGCAACAACCGGCTATTCCTTTGTTTGAGGCCTGCGAGCTTCTCTTCAGCTATAACAGGGGTCAAAGCCTGGCCTTAGATGGAGTCAATACGCGCATAGAGCAAGGCTCCTTTGTTGCGATAATCGGCCCCAATGCATCGGGAAAATCAACCTTTGCCTGTCACTGCAACGCTCTTCTCTTTCCCACGGGAGGAGCGTTTTACGTGTTGGGCCAGGCAAGCACCGCAGAGTCTGAGAATGTTCTTGAGACGCGCCAGCGCGTGGGGCTGGTGTTTCAAAACCCGGACAACCAAACGCTCATGGGCATTGTTGAAGAAGACCTGGCCTTTGGTCTTTGCAACCTGGGCTTGCCTGCTTCTGAGATTGAGCAGCGGATAAGCGAGGCGCTTTGTATTGTGGGCATGGAGGAGTTTAGCACGAGCTCTACCCAGCGCTTATCCGCAGGCCAAAAGCAAAAAGTGGCCCTGGCTGCGGTGTTGGCCATGCGCCCAAGCTGCCTGGTGCTCGACGAAGCCACGGCCATGATTGACCCGGCAAGCAGACGAGAAATCCTGGATGTTTTGAGCTGTCTCTGCCGAGAGCAGGGCATGACCATTATTTTGATTACGCACAATATGTCCGAGGCCCAGCTGGCTGACCATGTTCTTGTACTGGGCCAGGGCCGCGTTGTGTTGGAGGGAAGCCCTGCAGAGGTGTTCTCTCATGCCAATCTGCTGCTAGAGCTTGGCTTGGAATTGCCAACGCCTGATTGGCTGCAGCATGAGCTTGTTCAAGCGGGTGCCCCTCCGGTCACGGATGCTCCCACGCACACAGACCCATCTCGCACTCAGGCAGAGAGCATACTGTGCCTCGAGGATGTCTCGTATGTCTATGACGTGGGCACGCCCTTTGCCACGGAGGCCCTGCACAAGGTCACGCTAAACATACGGCGCGGTGAGACGCTTGTTTTGATGGGAAAACCCGGCTCGGGCAAGTCAACGCTCCTGCAGTTGCTAAACGGCTTACTCAGGCCCACGCAGGGTCGTGTCTTGCTCCACAGCCAGGATATCTGGCAGCAAAGAAGACTCATCCTCGGGGTACGCAATACCGTGGGGTTGGTGTTTCAGTATCCCGAGCACCAGCTCTTTGAGGCCACCGTGGGCAGTGACATTGCCTTTGGGCCACGCATGATGGGCCTAGAGCCAGATGAGATAGAAGAGCGGGTCAAGCGGGCGCTGGGTTTTGTTGGGCTTAGCCCAGACCTGGCAGAGCGCTCTCCGCGCAGTTTGTCTACCGGCCAAAAGCGCCTGGTGGCAATAGCCGGAGTGATGGCTATGGAGCCAGAGGTTCTGGTATTAGACGAGCCCACAGCCGGCCTGGACCCCAGAACCAGGCGCGAGATTCTTGCAAGTCTACAGGCGTACCGTCAACAACTAAATGGCGCACTGGTGATAGCAACGCATACGTTTGAGTATGTAGCTGCCCTAGCAAAGCGCATCGTTGTTTTGGACGCCGGCAGCGTGGTAAGAGACGGGTGACGGGCATGCTCAAAGACATCACCATTGGGCAATACCTGCCGGGCAACACGGTCATTCATCGCCTTGATGCGCGCACCAAGATACTGGCGGTAGTTTTGTTTTTGGTGGCCTTGCTCTGCACGCAAAGCCTCGCTTCATACCTTGCCGTGGGTCTTTGGGTTCTCGTTTCGCTGGTCTTGGCAAGAATCACGCCCAGTCTTGTCTGGCGCGGCCTCAGCCTGCTGCTTGGCATCATCTGCATGATGGCGCTCTTTGGGGTTTTGCTGATTCCGGGTACTCCTTGGGTGCAGATGGGCTCCTTTTCCATCTCATACGAGGGTCTTGCCTTTGGCGCGGTTGCAGCCGCTCGCTTTATTCTGCTAATCCTCGGTAGCTCCCTGCTCACCTATACCACCTCGCCGCTGCGTCTGCTGAGCGGCATCGCCTTTTTTCTCAGGCCCTTTGAACGCCTGGGACTGCCGGCAAATGAGCTCGCGCTGACCATGACCATTGCAATCGGCTTTTTGCCGGTTATGTTTGAAGAAGCCAACAGGATTGCAAAGGCCCAGGCAGCGCGGGGGGCAGACTTTAGCAGGGGAGGCCTTATTGCACGTGCAAGAGCCTTGGTGCCCCTCTTTGCTCCGTTGGTCATCAACGCCTTTAACCGGGCTGATGAATTGAGTGTTGTGATGGAGTCGCGCTGTTATAGCGGCACGCTGCAGCGCACCGAGTGGCGCACACCCAAGATGAAGCCGGCTGATTATATTGCACTGGCTTTGACCTTGCTGCTTGTATTTGGTGTCATTGCACTCAGGGTCCTCGGAGCCCTGGGGATACCCGGGATGTTTTGGTAGGAGTAAACGGTGGCAAACCCGCAGACCTCAAAAACAACACGCTCGCTGATGACGGTGGCCATGCTGGTGTGTCTGGCTCTGGTACTCAGTGTTATAGAGAGCTTTATACCGCTGTCGTTTGCCATCCCGGGGGTCAAGTTGGGGCTGGCAAACCTGGTGGTACTCTGCGGCATCTATGTGCTGCCGTTTCGTCAGGCGCTCTGCCTGGCCCTGCTCAAATGCCTCATGACCGCCTGGATCTTTGGTGCTTTTTCTGCCTTTCTGTTCAGCGTGGTAGGCACGATGCTGAGCTTTTTTGTCATGTGGCTTTTGGTGAGGGTCAAAGTTGAGACCGTTGTGGTGAGCTGTGTAGGAGCCGTCTGTCATAATGTGGGTCAGATTGCCGTGGCGGCGCTCATTGTGGGCAGCGCCAAGGTGTTTTACTACCTGCCGGTGTTGATTGTAGTGGGAGCGGCGGCGGGCCTGATTATCGGTCTGTGCGTTAAGGCCGTTTTGCCCTACATTCTGCACCTGAAGGAAAACTCAAAGGATACCAGCTGATGCGTCTGAGTCTCTCCAAAATAGTCGCCATCGTTTTGGCTACCCTTGTTTTGGGGGCGTGCATTGCCCTCTTGGTCATGCGGTTTTTGAGCACGCCTGCGCTAGCGCAAAAAGTCGTCATTGAGCAAGACGGCGTGGTGGTGTACGAGGCGATGCTTAAAAACGAGGACGGCGCGCCCGTCCATACTGAGGAGCTTCTGCTCCACTTTACCGGCAGTCTGGGCGAGTACACGGTTGCTCTGCATAACGGTATGGTGCGCATGGTGTCCTCACTGTGCCCCGATCAACTCTGTGTTCATCAAGGCTTAACAGACGATCCAAACACCCCCATCGTCTGCCTGCCTCAGCGCATCATCATCTCTGTGGAAGACGTCTTTGACGAAGGCGAGGAGGGCTCGGAGCTTGTCAGTTACACCCAGCATCGCTTTTTGTTTGACACCATCGTGGGGATTACCGTCTTTGCCGGCAGCGCAGACGAGGCCGGGCTTGCGATTGCCGCCGCCTTTGAGGAGTTTGAAGCAGTGGAGCGCATGGCAACACGCTATGGCAGTGATGCTGGCGCGCCCAGTGACATCCAGCGCATCAATGACGCTGCCGGAGTGGCTCCGCAGGTGGTTGACCAGGCCATCATCATCATGCTCGAGCGAGCCCTCAGCTTGAGTGAGCTGGGAGAGGGATCCTTTAATCCTGCGATAGGCCCCATCGTTGACCTCTGGGCAATCGGCAATTCCGAGAAGGAGCGAGTGCCTTCTTCAGCAGAGATAAAACCACTGCTGCCCCTGGTTGACATGACAAAGATTGAGATTAACGCCCAAGAAAACACAGTGTTTTTAACCGAGGCGGGCATGTCGCTTGACCTGGGCAGCGTTGCCAAGGGTTACGCAACCGACCGAGCGGCCGAGGCCCTGCGCGCAAACGGCATTGAACACGCCCTTATCTCAGCCGGCGGCAATATCTACGCCCTGGGAGGCAGGCCCGATGGCAGCCCCTGGCGCGTGGGTATCCAAGACCCGCGCCACGAAGGCGAGATACTGGCAGTAACAGAGATCTTTGAGGGATCTGTGGTCACCTCAGGCGATGATCAGCGATACTTTGTTATCAACGATACGCGCTACCATCATATCTTTGATCCTAACACCGGGATGCCGGCACAGGGTGTATGGCAGGCAACCGTCGTTTCTGACTGCTCAATGGATGCCGACATCCTGTCAACCATCTGCTTTATCCTGGGGCCAGAAAAGAGCGAGAGGCTTTTTAAGCAGCTGGGGCTTTCAGGCGTTATCGTTGACGCAGACGCCCAAGTCTTTCTGTTCATCAACGACAAAACGGTCATACTGCCAGAACTCAAAGAAGGCTACCACTTTACACACTGAACCTATCAACCTGTCAGGCTTAACAAGGTCGAGCCCGGTGACACCTTCATTCCTTCGTGGCATTCTGGCATTTGGTATTTTGCCAAGATTACTGGCATATAGGGGGAAAGTGTGCTATAAATAGCGAAGCGTTTTTGTGAGAAAGCGCCCGTTTTGCCTGTGCAGACGGACAACCCAGTGAAGATTTGAGGAAAGTGGGCTGTTTTGACCCGCTTTCTTTGTATTAACGAAAGGTTAGCATGCGGAGCAAAAAAGAGGTACAACTGTTAGAAGCGCTTGAGGTGGCTGCTGCTGCTCAGGGCTTTGATTTAGTTGACCTTGAGTTTGCTGGCTCCGGCAAAAGCACGGTGCTTCGTGTGTATATTAACAAGGATGAAGGCCTTACTATCGACGGAATCGCAGGCGCAAACGCGTGGATCTCCGAGGTGGTTGAGCGGCTGGATCCCTACAAGGGAAGCTACACGCTTGAGGTTTCTTCTCCGGGCATTGACAGGCCGCTTCGCACCTGGAGGCACTTTGAACGAGCTGTGGGAGAAGAAGCGGTCATCACGTTGGAAAGCGCCCAAGACTCGCGCTCAAACGCAAGCGGCAGCGAGAAGCCGCACTCAGACGCAGGTAAAGACAAAAAGCCACGTCTCAAATACACCGGACTCATAACCAGTGTTGACCCAGATCAACTGCTTGTCACGCTCGAAGCAGACGGAATTCAACACCAATTGGGATTCAATCAGATAAGAAAAGCAAAAATCAAAGGGCGTCTCGACTTTGAAAGCAGAAGGGATAGCTGATGTCAGCTGAATTAGTAGCCGCGCTTGATGCGCTGGCCAAGGAAAAGAACATAGATGAGATGTACCTGCTGGATCAGCTGGAACAGTCATTGGCCGAGAGCTATCAAAAGGTGCTCAAGCTCAAGTGGGATGCCCGGGTAACCATCGACCGCGGAAGCGGCGACATCATCGTAGAAGAGCTGGTTGGCCAGGGTGAGCCGGATGAAGAAACCGGCGAGTACGAGGAGTACATCCCCCGGGTGGTCACCCCCGATGACGTGAGCCGCATAGCCGCGCAAAACGCCAAGAGTGTCATTCAGGCCATTGTGCGCGATGCCGGCCGCCAGGCTATTTTTGAGGAGTTTGCTGAGCGCAAAGGCGAGCTGGTCACCGGCACGGTGCTGCAGGTGACGCCTGACTTTACCATCATCAAGATCCGTGACGGCGTTGAGGCCGAGCTCCCTCACTTTGATCGCAAGCGCAACTCTTACGAGCTGAATGAAAAACCCGAGAACGAGCACTACCGTCATAATCAACGCCTTAAGTCGCTCATCATCGATGTGCGCGACCCCTCAAAGAAGGACGAAGGCGGCAGGGGAGAAACCACGCGCCCCGCAATCGTTGTTTCACGCACGCACCCCGATCTGATTCGCAGGCTCTTTGAGATAGAGGTGCCTGAGATCTACGACGGAGTTGTGGAAATCAAAAACGTTGCCCGCGAAGCCGGTGCGCGCTCTAAGATTGCCGTATCAAGCCGTGAGCCCAACCTTGATCCCGTGGGCGCCTGCGTAGGGCCCAAGGGTAGCCGCGTGCGCATGGTGGTTGAGGAGCTCCGCAACGAACGTGTTGACGTTATCCAATGGGATAGCAACCCAGAGGTTTTTGTGGCCAAAGCTCTGTCTCCCGCTAAGGTCACCCGCGTTTTGATAGACGAGGATACGCACTACGCCACCATCATTGTGCCCGATGACCAGCTTTCGCTCGCCATTGGCAAGGAGGGGCAAAACGCCCGCCTGGCTGCCCGTCTCACCGGCTGGCACATTGATATCAAGAGCGCCAGTCTCAAGACTGACTTGCCGGACTTTGTTACCACACTCTTTGAAGAGGATGAAAAACCCACCACAGAGGACGGGCGCTGCGAATACGTCAATGAAGACGGCGTCAGATGCCGCAATCATGCACGCGAGGGCTCAAAGTTCTGCGGTGTGCATGAAAAAGCAGCACAGAACCAGCCGCAAGAGGCATCGGAAGACGCCTGATTAAGCAAGCCGCCTGATTAAACTATTGGAGTACTGAGTACCGAGTGAAGACAAGCAGCACCAAAAAACCGATGCGCACCTGCGTGGCCTGTGGTAATAACGATGCCAAGATGGGCCTCGTGCGCTTTGTGCGGAGCAAGGAGGGCGAGGTGTCCTGCGATACCAGCGGGCGTTTGCCCGGCCGCGGCGCCTACCTTTGTGCCGACGAGGCTTGCCTCACCAAGGCTATGAAGCAGGGAAAACTGAACAAGGCACTGAGGTGCCAATTGAGCATTGAAGACCGCCAACGTCTTGAGGAATCTTTCAGAGACTGTTGCCAGCTTTCTTTGGCAAAGTGAACGGAGCAGTATGGCAGGAATCAGAGTACATGAGCTAGCAAAAGAGTTTGGTATGACGAGCAAGGAATTGCTCGTATACCTTGAGGAGATGAAGATACCTGCCAAGGGTCACTCCTCAACGCTGGTTGACGCTTTTGTGGACAAGGTCCGCAAGCGACTGGGCCCGGAGATTGCTGAGAAGCAGGCAAAAGCCGAGGAAGAAAAAAAGGCACAAGCAGCTGAGAGAGCAGCCGCCGAGCGCGCACGCCGCGAAGAAGAGAAGGCAGCCCGCGCAAAAGCCGCGGAAAAGGAACGCGCCCAGCGCGAAGCCGAGCGGGCGCTGCAAAGAGGCTTAACGCTTGAAGAATCCCTTGCCGAGGATGCTGCCGCCAAGAAGCCGACAAAAGTTGCGGTGTCGCCAGAAGCAGCAGCCAAAGAAGCAGCCGAGCTGCTCGGCCTCACCGATGAAACCGAAGAAGCCGACGAGTTAGTTGTGATAACTGAAGAGCTCATAGGCGACGAGCCGGTGCCTCCCAAGAAAGGCGCTGCAGCAAAAGCCGCTGCGCAGAAGAAGGCGCCAACCTTCAGCGGACTTCTCTCGCAGATAGAGGCAGAGAAAAGCCGCATTGAAGCTGAGAAAGAACGCCTGGCAGCAGAAAGAGCCGCGGCTAAAGAAACCAAGGCAGTCAAGTCAGTTAAGACTACCAAGGCAGCCAAGGCAGAAGAAGCCGCCCTCGCACTTGATGAAATGCCAACGGAGGGCTTGCTTGCGCTTGAAGGCGATGACCAGACCACCGAGCCACAAATTGCTAAAACAGATAGCAGTACTGAGGGCGAGGCAGAAGCCAAGACTCGCGGAGGCCGCAAAGGCAAGGGCCGCAAAGGCCACGCCACTGATGAGCAGAGCTTTGACGAGGGTGCCGGGCGCCATCGCAAGGGCAAAGAGGGCAGAAAGCAGCACGGCCTGCAAATGACCGACATCTATGATGACGGCGATGCCCCTGAAGACGATCGCTACCGCAAAATGGCCGTTGCCGCAGAGATGCTGCAACGCGAGAAGGTCTTGGCGGAGGCTCGCGCTGCCGTTAAGGCTGCCGGCGACGAGGGCGGCGGCCGCCGCAAGAAGCGCAAAGAAAAGCGCGAGGCCGAGGCCAAAGAGCGCGCCGAGGCCGTAGCCATAGAGCGCGGGCTCGACCCCGAGCTGGTGCTGGACTCCTCAGTAACGGAGGTTCCCACCGGCGCAACCGTACAGGAATTCTCCGACATTGTAGACGTGCCCTCGGGCGACGTAGTCAAGCGCCTCTTCTTACTGGGCAGCCCGCTCACCGTCACTCAAACCATGAGCGATGAGCTCATCGAGCTCATAGCCGATGACCTGGAGCGCAAGATACGCATAGTCTCTCCTGAAGAGGAATATGCTGTGCAGATAGTTGACGCTCCCGAGAGCCTTGTGCCGAGACCCCCGGTAGTCACGGTTATGGGGCACGTTGACCACGGCAAAACTTCACTACTCGATGCCATCCGCGAGACCGAGGTCATCACCACCGAGGCCGGTGGAATCACCCAGCACATTGGTGCTTCGGTGGCGCATATCAACAACCAACAAATCACCTTCATCGATACGCCGGGCCACGAGGCCTTCACGGCCATGCGTGCCCGCGGCGCAAAAGTCACCGACGTAGTGGTTTTGGTAGTGGCCGCAGACGACGGGGTCATGCCCCAGACCGTTGAGGCCATCAACCACGCAGAGGCAGCGGGTGTGCCGATAGTGGTTGCCATTAACAAGATAGACAAGCCGGGTGCTACACCCGATAGAGCCCGCCAAGAGCTTTCCGAGCACGGCATAGTGCCCGAGGAGTGGGGCGGACAAAACATGTTTGTAGAGGTGAGCGCCAAAAAGCGCATCAACATTGATGACCTGCTTGAGGCCATCATCTTGCAGGCTGACGTACTGGAGCTCAAGGCAAACCCTGACACCTTGGCCTCGGGCATTGTCATTGAGGCTAAGCTCGACAAAGGCCGCGGCCCGGTGGCCACGGTGCTGGTGCAGCGTGGCACCCTGCACGTGGGAGAAACCATCGTCATGGGAACCAGCTACGGCCGCGTCCGCGCACTCATCAACCCGCTTGGCGAAAACGTCACCGAGGCCAAGCCCTCGGATCCGGTTGAGCTGCTCGGTCTTGATTCCGTGCCGGCCGCCGGCGATGACTTCAGGGTCTTTGCCGAGGAGCGCGATGCCCGCAACCTGGTCAAAGACCGCTCACTCAGGCAGCGCATGGCCGAACATCAGAGCAAGTCTCGCGTTACCCTGGAGAACTTCTTCAGCCGCATTGAGCAAAACGAGCTCTCCGACCTCAACCTCATCGTCAAGGCTGACGTGCAGGGCTCCATCGAGGCCTTGGGCGACGCCCTCGAAAAGATGGACCAAAGCGAGGTACGCATCAATATCATCCACTCAGCGGTGGGTGGTGTCACCGAGACCGACGTGACCCTTGCCGCTGCCTCCAATGCCATTATCATTGGCTTTAACGTGCGTCCCACGGTCAAGGCCAAGCAGATGGCAGACCGCGAAGAGGTTGAGATCAAGACCTACAAGATCATCTACCAGGCAATTGAAGACATCAATGCCGCGCGCGTTGGCCTACTGGCTCCTGAGATAATTGAGCAGGACACCGGCATGGCCGAGGTGCGCGAGACCTTCAAGGTGCCCAAGCTCGGCACCATTGCCGGCTGTATGGTGGAGGAGGGCGAGATAGGCCGCGATGACGAGATCAGGGTCATTCGCAACGGCCTGGTTGTCCATGAGGGCAGAATTGCCTCCCTCAAGCGTTTCAAAGAAGACGTCAAAAGCGTCAAGGCTGGCTACGAATGCGGCATAGGTATTGATGGATACCAAGACGTCAAAGTAGGCGACGTGCTGGAGACCTTCAGAAAGAAAGAGATAATAAGAGAGGCCTGATAAGCATGGGGGCAAAGCAGTCAGCAGCAAGCAGAAGGGTCAACGAATCAGCCAGGGCTGCCCTCGCTGATTTGTTGCTGAGCGAGTTTTCTGACCCCAGGCTCGAGCTCATCACCGTGACAGATGTGCGGGTATCAAAGGATAGAAGCATGGCCACGGTTTTAGTAAGCAGCTCGCCGGGACAATACGAAGACACCCTGGCAGGCCTTGAAAGCGCCAAGGGGCGCCTCCGGACCCTGCTCGGCAAAGAATTGGGATGGCGAGTTACGCCAGAACTACGTTTTGTCATCGACATTGGCGTAGACCACGCCCAAGAAATCGATGCCTTTCTCAAAGGAGGCAGCTCATGAGTGTTCAGTTGAAATATACCGCTCTTGGGGAGCCTGACGATCCCGGGTCAGGCAGCAGCGCCGTTGTTGAATACGAGTCCCTGCAGGTAGACGAGGTTTTGGCTCTGCTTGAAGCTTCTCAGGTGGTTGCCATTGCCGGGCACATCAACCCTGATGGCGATGCCGTGGGCTCCGCCTTAGCACTCCGTGATTTACTCAGAGCTATGGGCAAAGAGGTGGACATTTTGCTGGGGCAGGATAATCCTCCGCCGGAGCTCTATGACTTTTTACCTGATTACGAGTTTACTCTTGCGAGCGAGTACATCAAGACTCCTGACCTTTTCATTGTGGTTGATTCCGCCACCATCAAGCGCCTGGGCACATCCGAGAGGCTCCTTGAGGAGGCAGAGAATACGCTGGCCATTGACCATCACACCAGTTTTCAGGGCTTTACCCGCTACTATTATGGCAACGACGTGGCACCTGCCACTGCCTCGCTCATCTGGCAACTCATCAGGGCCAGCCGGATTGAGCCCACCCCCAACATGGCAACCTACTGCTACGTGGGCATCATGACCGACACCGGCCGCTTTGCCTTCAGAAGCACCGACCGCTCGGCCTTTGTAGATGCTATGGAGATGGTTGACCTGGGAGTTAACCCCTCCGAGATGAGCCAGTTTGTCTATGAAAACAAATCTATGGCGGCAATGCGCCTTGAGGCCTTGATTATCAACAGGATACAGTTTGCCTGTGAGGGCACCGTTGTCTACTCCTTTATCTTGCATGATGACCTGAGCACGCTTGGCCTCAAGCGCGATGACACCGAGCAGCTCCCCACCATTTTGCGCTCCATAAAAGGCGTGGAGATTGCCATGCTATTCCGCGATGAGTTGGAAGAAGGCGTGCGCGTTAACCTCCGCTCCCGGAGCTCATTTAACGTGGGCGATTTTGCCTCTGTGCACGGCGGCGGTGGACATCGTGGCGCTGCCGGCCTTACGCTCGACCTGCCGCTGGCCGACGCTATCTCCTACACGCTCCACCACATAGTAGAAGACTTCTCCCACTGCCAATGACAAAGAGAGGCACTCCCACCGGACTAGCTGGCATTCTCGCTCTTGACAAGCCAGAAGGCATAACCTCACACGATGTGGTTGATGTTGTCAGGCGAGTGACGGGCGAGCGACGCGTGGGCCATGCCGGCACGCTGGATCCTCTGGCAACCGGCCTCTTGCTGGTGTGCGTGGGGCCTGCGACGCGGCTTAGCGAATACCTCATGGCCGGGAATAAAGCCTACGAAGCCCGCATTTGCTTTGGCAAAGAAACCACCACCGATGACAGAGAAGGGGAGACTCTGCGCATGGCAGAGTTGCCGCGCGAGCTTGAGGACACAGCGTTTATCACCCAGCTTTTGCAGTGGATGCCGGGTTCGATGAATCAGCTGCCTCCTGCGTACTCTGCAATCAAGAAAGATGGAGTGGTTGCCTACAAGGCTGCCCGAGAAGGCAAACAGCTTGAGTTAGAGCCGCGGCGTGTTGAGCTCTTTGAAGCCGAGCTCCTGGCAATAGGAGCCGATTATTGGGATCTGCGACTGGTGGTCTCAAAGGGCTTCTACGTGCGCTCCTTTGCCCGCGATCTGGGCAGAGCGCTTGACTCTGCCGCTCACCTCGGCGCACTCCGACGCACTGCCTCCGGCAATACTCGTATCGAACAAGCCAGCGTTATGCAAATGTCCAGCCTGCCTTTCATCGACCCCGTGGCCGCGCTGGGCTTTCCGTCTGTAGAAGTAAGCGCAGCCGAGGCTCATGGCGTAACCAACGGTAAGCCCTTAACGCTAAGACAAGAGAACCGTCCCCCTGTTTCAGCCAGGGGTCTCATCAGCATCGTGCACAAAGATCACTTTCTCGCAATCTACGAAACGGTAAGCAAAAGCAGCCTCGCGCAACCTAAAGTCATCCTCCCCGGCGGCATTCTCCGTCCCTCTCTCTCACACTAAGCTTCTGAGTTTGGGGTGTGCTTTACCAGGCGGTCTTTGTATTCAGCTGCTTCGCTTTGGTTGCTTACGAACTTGCTGATTTCGGCAACGATGGTGGGGATAAGCACCAGACCAATGACGATGAGCCAATGGTTAAGGCCCAAAGGCACCACTCCAAAGAAGCTGGCGAGTGGTGGCACTACAACCAGCAGGGCAAAGAGGGCCACCATAGAAAAGGCTCCGAGGGCAAGCAAAGGGTTGTCCCTGATATTACTCCTGAAGATTGACCGCCCACTGCGCGCAGTAAAGATGTGCAAGATGGCAGACCAGCCAATCAGCAGAAAAGCCATAGTTTGACCCGTGGCGTATGAAGGCAAGCACACATCACTCACCACCACAAATGCCCCAACGTAAAAACCAATCAGCGCTATCGACACAAAGGTAAAGGACTGCCGCGCCATCTTGAACAGCAGACCTTTGAATACGCTTTCGCCCCGGCGCACCGGGTTGTTCTGCATAATGCCGGGCTCGGGCTTTTCGCGGGCGATGAAGAGGCCGGGCACCCCCACGCCAATCACGTTGATCAGCAGTATCATTATCGGCGTTAAGGGCAGGTGCCAACCCAGCAGCAGCGCAATCAGCATCAAGGTGACCTCAGAAAAATTACAGGAGAGCAAAAAGTAAATCGTCTTGCGCACGTTGGCGTAGACCCCGCGCCCTCGGTGGATGGCAGCAACAATAGTGGAGAAGTTGTCGTCAATCAGCACCATGTCAGCCGCGCTTTTGGACACTTCGGTGCCGGTGATTCCCATAGCAACGCCCACGTCTGCCGCCTTTAAGGCCGGGGCATCGTTGACGCCGTCGCCCGTCATGGCTACCACCTCGTTATGCTCTTGCCACGCCTCCACAATGCGAATCTTGTCCTCGGGCGAAACTCGGGCATATACGCAGTACTGCGCAACGTTTTCTATCAGCTCCTCGTCGCTCATCTCAGAAAGATCCAGGCCGGTTATCACCTTGCCGCCATCGGAGAGCAGGCCAATCTGGCGGGCAATGGCCTCGGCGGTTGTGGCATGGTCCCCGGTAATCATCACGGTGCGGATGCCGGCATTCTTGGCAATATTAATGGCCTCGGTGGCCTCCGGGCGCGGCGGATCGATGATGCCGATAATGCCCTCAAAGAAGAGGTTCTTCTCCAGCTCTTCTAGCTTGTCGCTTTCTGGCAGCGCATCTACCCGCTTGCTGCCGAGTGCAATCATTCTGAGAGCGTCTTGGGCAAAGTGGTTGTGCATATCCTCGCGCGCTCTGAGCTCTTCAGGCGTTGCTACAGCAAAGGGCACCCGGTCAAAGGCTCCCTTGGTTAAAACAAGGTAGCCGCCCTCGGGGCATTGGTGTACGGTGGTCATCATCTTTCGGTCAGACGAAAAGGTCACTTCCGCCACTCGGGGGTAGCGCTGTTCAAGCTCAAACTTTTTGCCTCCCTTAGCAGTAAAGAGCCGGAGAATTGCCGCCTCGGTGGGATCCCCAATAATCTGCAGCTCACCGTCCTCGTCTAGCTCTGCCACGGCGTTGCTTGCCAGGGTGAACTTGTCCAGCAGCTCCATCTGAGTGGCAGAAAACTCACAACTGTCTTTGAACGGCTCGGCTCCACTTTGCCACAGGCGCTGTATGGCCATGCGGTTTTGGGTAAGCGTGCCGGTTTTATCGGAGCAAATAACGGAGGTGCTACCGAGCGTCTCTACGGCAACCAGTTTACGTATCAGCGCATTCTTCTTGACCATCTCGGTGACGCCCCGGGTCAAGATTAAGGTCACAATCAGCGACAGGGTCTCAGGCACCGCGGCAACCGCCAGGGCAACGGCTACAAACAGCATCTCCCAAACGTCTGCCCCTTGCATAAGCTCAATAAAGAATATGGCAAGCGCCGCAGTAATGGCAATGAAGCTGATGACCTTGCCCACGCCGTCAAGGCGGGCTTGCAGGGGAGTCCTGAGCTTTTGGGCATCATTGAGATAGCCGGCGATATGCCCCATCTGCGTGTTCATGCCGGTTGCCACCACCAAGGCCTTGGCGCGCCCCGCTGTTACCAAGCAGCCCGAGAATATCATGTTGAGCTGGTCAGCCACCGCCACCTTGCCGGTGAGTACCACGTTGGAATCCTTCTCAACCGGCATACTCTCGCCGGTGAGTATTGATTCATCAGACATAAAATCGGTGCTCTCAAGCAAGTGGGCATCGGCAGAGATTTTATCACCAGCGCTGAGTAAAATGATGTCACCCGGCACCAGCTCAGCCGAATCAACCTCTTGTTGCCTGCCGTCCCTCAGCACCAGGCTGAGTGGGCTGCTCATGCTCTTGAGCGCATGCAAGGCGCGCTCGGCGCCGCGCTCCTGCGTCACCGCCAAAGTCATGTTGAGTATGACAATGCCGATGATGACAAAGAACTCCGTGAGCCCCTTGCCACCCTCTTGCGTTGCCATAAAGAGCGAAATTGCCGCCGCTGCAATCAGTATGATCGTGGGGGCATCGCGCAGATTGTGCAGGATCTTCTTGAAGACCCCCTCGCTTTTTTGCTCATCAAACTGGTTTTTGCCGTAGTGCTGCTGCTTTGCGGCAATAGAATCTGAGTCAAGGCCTGTCTCGCTGTTTGACTCGAGCTGCTCAAGCAGAGATTCCCTGTCAATTTCGTGCCAACCCATAGGACACCATCTCCGTAAAAAACCACCCATTGGCCACTCTTGTTCTAGGAAAACTGTAGCACATCCGGACCCAGGGTCACTCAGGTATTGGTATACTCATGGGAGAATATCACGAAGAGAGAAGAAGAGAAAACCGTGGCAACAATAGTTCCCTTTATCAGTTGGCGGCCCCCTGCAGAGATTGCAGAACAGGTGGCTGCCGCTCCCTATGACACCTTATCGCGCGCTGAGGCAGTTCAGGAGATAACGCGCGAGCCCCTGAGCTTTTTGCGTATTGACCGGCCTGCAGCGCTTGTTGATCCGGCAATCGACGAGTACGAAGCGCAGGTTTACGCGCGCGCCCGTGCAGAGCTTGATGCCTGGTACGAGCAGGGCATCATGGTGCCCGATAACGAAGCGCTTGAACCGGTGTACTTTGTCTATCGCCTCACGCAACAAAACCACAGCCAAACCGGCCTGGTTGCCTGCGCCAGCGTGGCCGACTACAAAAGTGGCGTCATCAAGCGCCACGAGAACACCCGGGCAAAAAAGGAATGTGACAGAGTTGAGCACATAAAAGTCTTGGAGGCGCACACGGGACCCGTTCTGCTCACCTATCCCAGCGTGCAAGAAATTGATGAGCTGCTTGAGCAAACAACAGCAGAGACAAAGCCTCTCTACGATTTTGTTGCCCCTGACGGCGTGCGCCATGAGTACTGGCGCCTTGACGATAAAGAGGTCATGGAGCAGATCCAGCACTGCTTTGAGCGCATCCCCGCACTCTATATAGCCGACGGCCATCATCGCGCCGCCGCTGCCATACGAGTTGCTGATTGGTATGCAGAGGAGCAGCTTGAAGGGCAGCAAGCAGCCCAGCAATTCTTGGTTGCCGTGTTTGGGAGCGATGAGCTGCAGGTACTTGACTACAACCGCGTCATCTCTGACTTAGCTGGGCAAAGCCCGCAGCAAGTACTCAACGCCATCGCAGAAGTCATGGACGTTGAGCTTAAAGGTGCCGAGCCCTATCGCCCCGCAAAGCGCGGTGAGCTGGCTCTCTATCTGGAGGGTCTCTGGTATAAACTCACGGTGCGAGAAACCACTCGCCCCCAAGACGCCGTTGACGGCCTAGATGTAGCACTGCTTCACAGCGCCATCCTCGCGCCTATCCTGCACGTAGAGGATCCGCGCTCCGATCCGCGCATCACCTACATTGGAGGAGCCCGCGGCCTCGCCGAGCTTGCCGAGCGCGCAGACCAAACACATGGTGCCGCCTTTGCGCTCTATCCTTGCTCACTCGCGGAACTGTTTGCCGTAGCAGACGAAGACCGCCTCATGCCCCCCAAATCCACCTGGTTTGAACCCAAGCCTAAATCCGGTCTGGCTATTCATAGAATGTACTGAGGGCGTAAGGTGGCGTGAAGAGCCAAGAGAACGGCTCAGTGTCACACTTTCAGTAGTTCCTGCCGCGTTTGCACGCAAAAAGACGATTATTGCGCAGATTTAGTCCAAAATGGCTCTGAATTGGCCTCAAAACCGTCTTTTTGCGTGCAAACGCGGCAGGAACTTGGAGTTTTGCGCCACGGCTCTCGGGCACAGCCTGCTGTTGACAGGAGGACTCAGCGGTTATGAGCACTCAGCTTATTCTGCAGTCAGGATTTCTGGCCCGTCAACGGTCAAAGCCACCGTGTGCTCAAAGTGGGCTGAGAGCGAGTCGTCGGCGGTGTATACAATCCAGCCGTCCAGGTATGGTCCCCTTGTGCGATAACCGCCCACGTTAATCATGGGCTCAATGGCAAACACCATGCCGGCCTTAAGCTTGAGACCGGTTTTTTTGCGGCCAAAGTTGGGCACTACGGGGTCTTCGTGCATCGCCTTGCCTATGCCGTGGCCCACGTACTCGCGCACCACACTAAAACCAGCAGCCTCTGCAATCCCTTGAATCGCATGGCCAATGTCGCCCAGATGGCCACCTACCTGTGCCGCATCAATGCCTGCCCACATAGACTGCTCGGTCACCTCAAGCAAACGCGCAGCCTCGGGGGCAATTTCACCCACGGCATAGGTGGCAGCGTTATCCCCATACCAACCGTCAAAAATTGCACCGGTGTCAATGGAGATGATGTCGCCTTCTTGCAAGATGACCTCGGCACTGGGAATGCCATGAACTATCTGATTATTAATCGAGGCGCAAATTGAACCCGTAAAACCCCCGTAGCCCTTGAAAGCCGGCCGAGCGCCCTCCAGGCGAATCAGGTTCTCGGCAAAACGGTCAAGCTCCAAGGTGGAGATGCCCGGGCGCACCAGCTCGCCGGTTTTGCGCAGCACCTTGGCGCTGATACGGCCGGCGGTGCGCATGGCCTCTATCTTCTCGGGTGTTTTAATGGGGATCATAAAAGGCAGGCCCAATACCAAAGAACCTAGGAGTCAAGACCCAGCACGCGCGCGTACCCGGCAGCCCCATGATAGAGAGACTTAGAAACGCGAGCGATGGTGGTGGCAGAGGCTCCGGTTTTTTCGGTGATGGTGGTGTAGGGCTCTCCAATGCTTAACAGGCGAGCTACCTCCAGGCGTTGAGACATCTCTTCCACCTCACGAATGGTGCACATGTCTGCTAAAAGCGCGGCAATATCCAAAGGGTCGTCAAGCTCTGCAAGCGCAGCATAGAGTCTCTCCAGCTCAAGCTGAGTAGCCGGCCTCACGCTTTTAGATCCGGGCATGCTCAATCGCCCTTCATCAGTCCATACACGATGGCGTCCACCAGGGCATCCCAAGATGCCTCGATGATATTCTCGTTAACCCCCACCGTGCCCCAGCGCTGGCTGCCACTTGAGGTTTCGATGAAAACGCGCGTTGTGGCGCTGGTGCCCACCGAGCCATCGATAACGCGGACCTTAAAGTCCTGCAGTTTAAGCTTGTCAATCTGCGGATAAAAGCGGGTGATAGCCACGCGCAGCGCCTTATCGAGGGCGCTCACTGGGCCGTTGCCCTCAGCCGTAGCAATGAAACGTTCATTGCCTACCAGTATCTTAATGGTTGCCTCAGTGGTCTTGCCTCCGTCAGGGCGCCGCTCAGTGATAACGCGAAAAGACTCAAGAGAAAAGTAGAGCGGCTTTGTGCCCAACTCTCTGTGAATCAGCAAAGCGAGAGAGGCATCGGCGGCTTCGTAGGAATAACCCTTGGCCTCACGCTCCTTGATACGATTAAGAATGGCTGTTTGCTTATCGTCGGTTAAGTCAGGCACCGATATGCCCAGCTCTTGAGCCTTGACCCTCAAAGCAGCCCTGCCGGCAAGCTCACTCATCACAACATGCGAGAAATTGCCCACCTTGGCTGGGTCGATATGCTGGTACGCATCAGTCATGCGCGTCTCGGCGCTCACGTGCATGCCGCCCTTGTGGGTAAAGGCGTTCTCGCCTACATACGGGGCAAATGGATCCTGGGCCATATTCATGGTGTCGGCCACAAAACGGGAGAGTGAGGTAAGCTGCGTCAATTGCGCGGGACCTACGGTCTCATAACCCAGCTTAAGCTCTAAATTTGCTATTATCGTTAGCAAATTAGCATTCCCTACGCGCTCACCGCAGCCATTAATTGTGCCCTGCACCATAGAGACACCGCACATCACCGCCAGAAGAGAATTGGCAACGGCACAACCGCTGTCGTCATGGGCATGGATACCAAAGGACACATTCTCGTCCAAAGTGCGCAAGGCAAAGATAGTCTCTTGGATGATGGCGCTTATCTGGTGAGGTAGCATCCCGCCGTTGGTGTCAGCCAATACGATGTACTCGGCACCGGCCTCAAGAGCTGCAACGAGAACCTCATAGGCATACTGGGTATTCTCAAGATAGCCGTCAAAGAAATGCTCGGCATCAAAGAAGACCCTTTTGCCCGCTTGAACCAGATACTTGATTGACTCAAATATCATGCGCAGGTTCTCTTCGCCTGACATCCTGAGAGCCTGCTCCACTTGGCGCTCCGAAGCCTTGGCAACCAAGGTAATCACCGGCACCGCACAGTTGGCCAGCATTTTGAGGGCGGGGTCTTCGTCAGGCTTGAGACCTTTTCGTGCCGGCAGGCCAAAGGCAACCAGTTGCGCGTTCTTCAATACAAGCTTGCCCCTTGCGAAGGCAGAATAAAAGGCGGTGTCCTTGGGATTAGAGCCCAAGAAGCCGCCTTCTATATAGTCAACTCCAAATTCGTCCAGCCGCTTTGCGATGCGTATCTTGTCCTCAATGCTCAGGCTGATGCCTTCGCGCTGAGCGCCGTCACGTAAGGTGGTGTCGTAAGTGATGACCTTTGTCATATCACACCCTATAGAGCCATGACTCAAACTCAGGCACTCTGCCGGCCACCACATCAAAGAAGGCAGTTTGGAGCTTCTCGGTGATGGGGCCTCGCTTGCCGCTTCCGATGGTGCGATAATCAATGCGGGCTATGGGGGTTACCTCAGCGGCGGTGCCGGTGAAGAACACCTCGTCAGCGCCGTACAAATCGGTTCTGACTAAAGAGGCCTCGCTCACCTCGTAACCAAAGTGGCGAGCCAGCTGCATCACGGAGTCACGGGTTATGCCCTCGAGGATGCCATCCGATACCGGCGGCGTTTTGAGAGCGCCGTTTCTCACCACAAAAATATTCTCGCCGCTGCCCTCGGCAACCGTGCCGTTTTCATTGAGCAAGATAGCCTCACCGTAACCATGATCGAGCGCCTCAATGTGCGCCAAGCCGCTGTTGAGGTACGAGGCAGACGACTTCACCACGCCCGGCGTGGAGTTTGCCGTACGCTGGCGCCACGAAGAGATGCCGGCGTGCATTCCTTGCTCCAGCGCCTCTTCGCCCAGATAGGCATTCCAAGGCCAAACAGCTATGGCCACATCAATGGGGGCCGGACGAGGATTCACGCCCATAGAGCCATACCCACGATAGGCTAAGGGCCGCACGTAGCAGCTCTCCAGCTCGTTTGCACGGATGAGCTCCGCGGTGGCGTCAGACAGCTCGCGGGCGCTATAAGGCAAGTCCATCATGATAAAAGAGGCCGAGCGTACAAGCCGCTCCATATGCTCAACGAGCCTGAACACAGCCGAGCCCGTATCTGTTTTATAACAACGAATACCCTCAAAAACCGCCGTGCCGTAATGCAGGGCATGCGTGAGAATGTGCGTGGTGGCTTGCTCCCAGGGAATCAACTCACCGTTTCTCCAGATGTATTTGCTTGTCACAAGCGCCATGATATCTCCTTCAAGATGGTCTCAATAACGTAATAGTATAAGCTACTCTCGTAATCTTGTGGTGCGACAAAGAAGCCCGGCATCTTTGTCCATCGTAACACTAATCAACAGAACGGTAACACGAATAAGTCCGTCTGCCTTGCAGCAATTACCGCCTGCCAGTGATGGATTAAAACCTGAGAGTAAATATCAGGCAAACAACGATTATTAATGCCCGTGTGGGTGTGACTAACCCACTCAAATTAATATGAGTTAGCGTAATGTGGTTTATAATGTTACCAAGCAACATGTAAGTCAGGTTTGTTGTCAGCCCAGCATAAGGCTGGGCATTCAAGGAGGTGTACGTATGACAACGAAGGAGAAACGCAAGGTCAGCATACTTGATGAGCTGCTGGAACAGCGTGGTGTTAAAAGGCGCGACTTCCTCAAGCTCTGTGCAGGCGTTGCGGCAACGCTCGGACTCTCCCAAGCTGCAATACCAAGGATTGCAGAGGCTTTGGAGGGCAGTGTTATCGGACCAAATACATCCGGTGCACTCGCTCCCACCATTTGGTTGGAGCTGGCATCCTGCACAGGATGCACGGAGTCACTTGCTCAAGTTGATACTCCCGATATTGCCACCATCGTGCTCGAACTCATCTCGCTGAACTATGCAGAGACTTTGAGCGCCGGTGCAGGCTGGTCACTGGAGTTGGCAAAAGAGCAAACCATCGAAGTTGGCGGCTACATACTCGTCATCGAAGGAGCCCTGATGGAAGGCTGGGATGGCGACGCCCTCCGCATTGCCGACGAAAGGGCCACCGACATTGTTGAGCACGCTGCCTCTCACGCCGACGTCATTGTTTGCGTTGGTAGCTGCGCCGTAGACGGTGGCTGGCAGGCTGCTCATCCCAATCCGGGTGGCGCCATTGGCATTCAGCGTTACCTGACCAAGGCTAAGGCAGAAGGCCGTCTTGACTATGACCTTCCCCCGATAGTCAATGTACCCTGCTGCCCCTCAAACCCCGAGCACGTAGTGGCCGTTTTAGTGGATTGGCTCCTTTTGAACAGAGCCCCCGAACTCACCGCTGACAACAAGCCTGCGTTGATGTTTGGGCAGTACCTTCACGACAACTGCCCCCGTCGCGGGCATTTTGAGAACGGCGAATTTGTGCGCCAGTTTGGTTCTAAGGAAGAGGCAAAAGCATATTGCCTCTATACCGTTGGCTGCAAAGGCCCCGAGACCAAGGCAAACTGCCCCATTGTGCGCTGGAACCGCCGCAGTGGCTGGTGTGTTGAGGCGGGCGCTCCTTGTATAGGCTGTGCCACCGCCGACCCGCGTCGTGCTGGCTTTGACTGGGTCACCATGAACACCCCCTTCTTAAAGCACCTGAGAAACGTTGGCTTTGGAGGCCTGACCTTTAGTCCTGCTATTATCGCCTGGGGAGCTGCCGGCTTAGTGGTAGCTGCTCTGGTAATTCATGGCTTTGGCATGAAGGCAAGCGGCCGCACCAAGGGCGGCGCTCCCTATGAGCTTGAGCGTAAATGGGATAAGGATCATCCTGACAAGGCTCTGTGTACTTCCGAGGCAGCCAAAAAGTGCGCCGAAGCACAAGGATTGGACTGTTCGGATGCAGATGCAAACGCAGACGCAGATGCAGATGCAGATGCCGATGCAGATGCCTGCGCAATCGATACCAATGAAGAAGGAGGTGGCAAATAATGGCGAACGAAACCACAATCAACGGACAACCTGGTGACAACCAGAATACTGGAGCTGTAACAGGCGGAGATGTCGAGCCGGTAGTCCCCATCAGTGCAGAGCTTGAAGAAGAAGAAGTAGAGACTGGTCCTACCAGAATCGTGAGTGGGCAGGCGGTAATCGACCCCGTCAGCCGTATCGAAGGCCACCTGCGCATTGACATGGAAGTCAAAGACGGCGTGGTTGTTGATGCCTGGACTTCAGGTACTTTGTTCCGCGGAATGGAAACAATCCTTGAAGGACTTGAGCCCACCGATGCTGCCTATATCACGCAGCGCATCTGCGGTGTTTGCCCTGTAAGCCATGCCCATGCTGCCAGTATGGCCGCAGAGGCTGCTTCCAACACCCAGATACCCAATGGTGCTCGCATCATCCGCAACATACTGGAGGGCGCGCAGTTCTTGCACTCACACATCCTCTGGTTCTATAACCTGGCAGCTTTGGATTATGTCAATCCACTCAATGCCCTCGCGGCCGACCCTCGCAAAGCGCTTGAGATAGCTTTTGATGCAGGCACCAGCATCTCTGACTTTGGTGCCGTGCAAAGAAGACTGAGAACCTTTGCAGAAAACGGCCAGCTTTCCATCTTCAGTGGCAACTGGTTTGACACTGAGGACAAGGCCTACAATCTGCCCCCCGAGCTTGACCTCATCTGTACCGCTCACTACCTTGAGGCTCTGGAGATGCAAGCAGTTGCCTCCGAGATCAGCGGTATCGTCGGCGGAAAGATGCCCCACGTCATGAGCTCCATCCCCGGCGGCACCACCTGGGTGCCCACGGAAGAAAAGCTTGATGACGTTTTATTCCGCGCCATTCGCCTCCGCGATTGGGTAGGGGCTACCATGATTCCTGACACGCGCGCTATTGCCCCTTACTATCTGGACGTTGCCGGATACGGCAAAGGCGTTGGCAGGTTTGGTGCCTGGGGAGTCTTTGACACTGAGAGCTTTGAGCCGGGTGACCGCTATCTGCCTGCCGGCGTTTGGGGCCTGGGCGACAGCAGCGTTGCCCCGGCAGAAGAGGATGCCATCACCGAGGAGACCGTCCGTGCGTACTACAAAGATAGTGGCGCACCAATCAATCCACGCGAGGGCATTACCGATCCGGAGTATCCGGCCGGCGGCCGCAACCTGCAGGAGCGCTATACCTGGATCAAGGCTCCACGCTACGAAGGCAAGCCTCTTGAGGTAGGCGGATTGGCTCGCTTACTGGTTGCTTACAACAGTGGCAATACCTTTGTGAAAACAGAGATTGATGCACTGCTTCGTCATCTCTCTGTTGCAGCCGGTGCAACTCTGGGAGTTGAGGCTCTTGCTTCAACACTGGGCCGTACTGCGGCGCGCAACATCGAGACCTACTATGTTGCCACCAAGTTGGTTGACTGGACTATGGAGCTCATTGAGGCCATAAAAGATGGCAACGCCGCAACCTTTAACAACACCGGAAAGATCTCCGGCGAGGGCACCGGCATGTGGGAGGCTCCCCGTGGAGCTCTCTACCACCACGAGAAGGTCAGTGGCAATAAGATTGACATGTACCAGATCATCATCCCCTCAACGTGGAATGTAGGCCCGCGCGACGCCCAGGGCGTACGCGGCCCTATGGAAGAGGCGCTCGTTGGTGTTCCCGTAGCCGATCTTGAAAAGCCCATCCATGCACTCCGCACGGTGCACAGTTTTGACCCCTGCATCGCTTGTGCAGTACACATTACCGAACCTGCTACCGGCAAGACCTTTTCTACGGTCACGAGCCCCTGGGGGGTGAAGTAAAATGGCACATCTCGCACATTACAGACAGGCACATCCTCTTCCCTTTGTGATCTCTCACTGGGTCAACCTGCTCTCGATGCTGTTACTCATCTTTACAGGCTTTTATATCCACTTTCCCTTCTTTGAGGGCTTCATGGGCATTGCCCGCGGCGTACACCTTTTCTGCGGCTTTGTGATTTTCCTTAACATGGTGCTGCGCGTGGTGTTGGCGTTCATCGTCAAGTCTGCTGCCTTTGGTGGCACACGTGTGGTTGACAAGGACTACAAGTCCTTCCTGCCGCAGGTAGACAATCGCCATCAATTTGGTGCCTGGATCAAATACTACCTCTTTTTAAAGAGGGACCATCCTCTGGGCGGCAAGTTTGGTGTACTGCAAAAGACCACCTATGTTCTGGTTCCCCTCATGATTCTCGTCATGTTCGTCACAGGCATGGCCCTTTGGGGCGTCACCGCAGACGTGGGTCCCTTTGCTGCACTCAATGACTTGGTAGGCGGCATCATGATAATGCGCATTATCCACTTCTATCTGATGTGGGCGTTTATTATCTTCACCTTCATCCATGTATACCTTGCCACCATCGAAGGTCTTGGACCAGTCAAGCTCATGTTCTTCCGTCAAGAGAGCGGCGGCCTGATCTACGACCCCGAGCAACACAACATCGTAGGCGAGGACAAAATGGACGGCGACAAGCACTAGAGAGTTAAGAGTTAAGAGTTAAGAGTTAAGAGTTAAGAGTTAAACCCTCTGTCATCCTGAGCTAAGCGAAGGATCCAGTTTAGGAGTTAAGAGCTGTATGAGTCTTTCCTTTGAAGGGGCCGGCACAAAGTGTCGGTCCCTTTGCTTCAGCCAGACAGCACCAAATCTATCAAATCTTGTTTAGAGTGAATATTTAGCTTCTCATACACGTGCTTAACGTGGGTTCTTGCCGTGTTATGAGAAATGTGCAAGGTGTGTGCTATGTATTTGGCGCTTCGCCCCAGGGCGGTGTATCTGAGTATCTCAGACTCTCGTTGGGTGAGTCGATACTGCTGAGTGATTTTCAGGCAGCTCTTATCCAAAAGAGGGGTGCCGGAGATACTTAAATCATCAATTTGTTGTGAATCCAGTAGCTGCATGTATGAGATCTCCATATTTAAGAAATCGTTATGTGCATATTCTGGCCATTTTGGGTTTCGCAATATACCAACTTTTGGGCGATATTCCGGCTGATTCAGGCGCAAGCGGCCAATGTCACCCAAAGTGAGTGTTTTAGATTTCTCGCGCGGGGACTAAGGTATGTTTTTGGGAATTTTGGGGGCTGTGTTTGAGATGCAGGGAAAGGAGAAAAATGAAGAAACAAGAAAATATCACCAGGGAGCCAGTCGTCGATGGGGTCGCAGCCAGCGGTACCAGTAATGCCAGCACTGCCAGCACTGCCAGCAATGCCAGCAGTGCCAGCAGTGGCAGCAGTGGCAGCGACGCCAGCAATCCGGAGAGCGGGCTCTCAAGGCGCACCTTTGTCAAAGGCGCCTCCGTACTGGGAGCGCTTGCCGCGCTGGGCGGCGGAGTAGGACTCTTCACCAGGGCAGCCACTACACAAGAGGCACTCGCTGCAGAGGATGACTTTGAAGTGCGCCACGCATTCTGCCAGATGTGCGGGCCGGCGCGGGTTCACTGCTCAACGCACTGCTATCTCAAAGAAGGCAGATGGTTACACGTTGAAGGCAATCCCTTGGCAGGAAACAACGCAAGCCCCGGCTCAAAGACGCTTTGCGGCAAGGGTCAGTCCGCCATGCAGGTGCTGTATTCACCCAGCAGAATCCTCTACCCCTCAAAGCGCGTGGGCAATAAAGGCGAAGGCAAATTTGAAAGAATCACCTGGGACGAGGCAATGGACATCATCGTCACCACCCTCAAGGAGCAAAAAGAAAAGTACGGCGCCCACTCATACGGCGTTTTATCGCCTCAGTTCTATAGCGTTCTTGGAACCTTGGGGCGTCGCTTTCTCAATGTGCACGGAAGTCCCAATTACCTGCACAGCGGAATCTGCAATTCACAGCGCTTCTTCTCGCGGCAGGTGACCATTGGAGGCAGCACCCACGATAAGGCAAACGGTACCGACTCAACGCAGCTTGATAAAACAAAGCTGCTCGTGCTGTGGGGATACAACACAGAGAATTCGGCAATAAACCAGGGCAACCCAAAAACCCGGCTCGACGCTATGGAAAAAGGCCTCAAGGTCATAGACGTGCGCCCCATGATGGACGCTATGGCAAGCAAGGCTGATGTCTGGGTTCCCGTGCGCCCCGGCACCGACACCGCCTTGGTCATGTCCATCTTGCAGGTTATCATCAACGAAGAGCTCTATGACAAAGACTTTGTAGAAAACTGGTGCCTGGGATTTGACAAGCTTGCCGAGCACATGAGGGACTTTACGCCCGAGTGGGCCTCTCCCATCACCGGGATTCCCGAGGAGCAGATCTACGAGGTGGCTCGCATGATGGGCACCGTTAAGCCTATGGGCATCAACATAGGCAATGGCGTGGGAGACCAGCATAACGACAGTCACTGGGGAGTGGCCTGCATGTGCCTGATTTCGGCAATAACCGGAAACCTCGGCATTGCCGGCGGAGGCTCTGCCAACATGATTATGCCGCCCTCCCTTATTAAAACTAAGCCCATAGACCTGCTCCCTGAGCGTCTGCCCCAAAGTCAGGAAGACGTTGAAAACGGCTGGATGGCCGGCGTGGGCAACCTGGTTGCGCCGGAAACCCCTCGTTGGTTCCAGCGTGCCGAGACCCAGGAATCCGGGCCCACCTCCGCTTACTTCAAGGGCCTCATGAGCGTGCTCACCGGGGAACCCTACCCCTTGCGCTTTGTATTTGGGCAATCCTCAAATCCGCTGTCTGCCACTCGGCAGCCCAAGAAGGTTGCAAAGGCCTTGCAGGGGCTTGACTTCTATCTGGTGATGGACACGCAATGGAATTCGTCGTGCATCTACGCCGATGTCATCCTTCCGGCCTGCACCAACTACGAAACCAGCCAGCAGTTTGCCGTGAGAAACAAGGCCAATGGCACCTGGATTGGCATGAACCAACAGATTGCCGAGCCCCTGGGTGAGTCACGGTCCGACTGGGATTTCTACGTTGACCTCGCCAACCGCATGGGCTACGGCGCCGATTTTTGGCACGGCGATATGGAAGAGTGCCTGCGTGAACAGCTTGAGCCCTCGGGCATCAGCTTAGAGGAACTCAGGGCTTCAAACGAAGGCATCTTCATCGAGCGCACCGACGGCTCCAAGCCCCAGGAACCGGAGTATCAAAACTATGCCGAGCTATTCAAAGACCTGCCGGAAGGCAAGGTGCAATGCTTCAACGAATGGATAGGCGGTCAGCTGAACAATCTCGGAACGGGCACTCTGGCGTATCTGCCGGAGTATAAAGGGCCGGCAGAAAACTTGAGCACAACGCCCGACATAGCCAAGGAATACCCCCTGGTCATTACTGACGTGCATGCCTATCGCCTCTGCAATCACGGCTACTACGTGGGCGTTCCCTATCTGCGTGAGTATCAGCCTTATCCCTGGGTAAAAATCAACCCGGCCACTGCCAAGTCCTACGGCATTGGCGATGGCGACTGGATGAGGATAGTCTCGCCTCACGGGCAGATTCAAATGACCGCCAAGTATTTTGAAGGCATTGCGCCTAATGTCTTGATGACCAGGAGAGGCTGGTGGGAAAGCTGCGAAGAGCTTGGCCTGCCCGGTTACACCGGCTTTGACGACGGCTCAGAAGTCAACGTGCTCTACGACTCCAATCCCGAGAACTTTGACTTATTCAATTCTGCCATGTCCAAGCAAACACTCGTCAAGATTTCAAAGCTGTAAGGGATGATGAAAATGAGCAACCAACAATACGGTTTTTACACAGACACCAGCAGATGCATCACCTGCATGGCCTGCGCCATTGCCTGCAAGCAATGGAATGGAATCAAGGCGGGCACCGTTGCGCGCCGAAAGGTGCATACCATTGACACCGGCACGTTCCCCAATGTAACGCGAACCTTCATCTCAATGAACTGCATGCACTGTAGCCAACCAGCCTGCGCACTTGTCTGCCCGGCAGGAGCCATCAGTAAGCGCGAAGAAGACGGCATTGTGGTGGTAGACAAGGACAGGTGCATCGGCTGCAAGTATTGCTTTTTTGCCTGCCCCTTTGGAATTCCACAGTACAACGAAGACGGCATGGACAAATGCGACTGCTGCCTAGGCAACGGCGTGCCGTCGGGCGGCACTCCTCATTGCATTACCGCGTGTCCCACCGGCGCGCTCAAATACGGAACCACCAGCGAGCTGTCAGAGTTGGTGGCAGAGAAGACCGTGCGCTTCATTGGCGTAGAGTCACTGCCATCATCGGTTGTTACCTGAGACAGCCCTGTGCCGACAGCTCTCTCTGCCCTTCTTCCTAACTTTTCCATAGCCAGAGAGAGCTGTCGGGGTGAGATGTAAAAGGGGTAGCCCCTTGATTGAATGTATGAAAAAGGCAAACCCATAATCGTAGATTTACTAAGGGAAATCCTTAATCGTAGATTTGAAAGGGGCAAACCCGTGATTGCAGATTTGAAAGGGGCAATCCCATGATCGTATTACAGACTACGTGGAACTGGCTTATCGTCGTCTATCTTTTTCTCGGCGGCTTATCCGCTGGAGCCTACTGTACCGCCGCCATCCTTCACCTGTTTGCAAAAGGGCGCTTTGCTGCCACCATCAAGATTGGTGCCTGGGCTGCAACCATCACGCTGGCGGTAGGCTTGCTGGCGCTTATCGCAGACCTGGAAAACCCCTTGCGCGCCTTTCTCCTGTGGCAAAGCTTTTCTAACCTCTCTTCGTGGATGGCAATTGGCGCGTGGCTGATCTGCGTGGCCTTTATCGTCTTTTTGCTCACCTCGCTTCTTTTGACAGAGTGGAGCGCAAGGCTCCTTGGCAGCGTGCGCTTTTTGGAGCGCAGCCGCGCTGCGGCACTCAAGGTGCTCTCGGTGTTAGGGATAGCGCTCGCCCTGGGAGTGGCTCTCTATACCGGCATCCTCCTGCAAGCCGCACCCGGCATTCCGCTTTGGGGCAGCTGGCTTTTGCCGGTGCTGTTCACCTTCTCGGCGCTGGATACCGGCGTTGCCGCCGTGCTGATAATCCTGCTCCTCTTTGACAAGGACAGCAGAAGAGGGCAGCTGGGCGTGTCACTTGAACGGGTCACCATCGTGCTTATCCTGCTGGAAGGCGCTGCCCTGGCTGCTTTTTTCCTTACCCTGCTGCAGGGCGGGCGGAGCGAGGTGCTCGCCGCCTCGATAATCCTGGAAGGACAGCTCTCTTGGGCATTTTGGCTGCTGCTTGTGTGCGTGGGGCTTGCAATCCCCCTGCTTATTGCCGTTATCCAACAGTTCATGAAGGGAAGGCACAACCGGGTGCTGCCACTCTCCGGCGCCTTTGCCCTCCTGATAGGCGGATTTACACTACGGTACGTCATCGTAGCTGCCGGCATCCACGCAGCGCTGACCCACCCGGTAGCAGAGCAAGCCATGCACGGTTTCTACTTCTTTGTGACTTAGGATGGATGAACTTCGGTGATAAGCGGTGTTATTCTGCCCCAGAAATATGGAGGACAAGATGGATGTCATCAATAAAATCGTTGACTTTGAACTGGCAAGCAGGCATGCCACCAAAGCCGAACACCGAAGGCTCATGTACGGAGTACTCTCCCGTCTCTACTATTATGAGATGACCGCTGAGCTGCTCGACGAGATGCGTCTGGACTCCTGTTCTCTCGAACAGCACTTTGAGGATTTTCAGCAGGAATTGCTTGCAGCAAACACTGAGACCCTGCGCCGCGAGCTGGCAGCCGACTTTGCCGCGCTGTTCTTAGGCTTGAGCGCTCACCCGGTTTCTCCGTATGAATCCGTATACACCAGCGACGAAAAGCTCCTCATGCAAAAAGCCTATAGCAGAGTGCTGGCCGTTTACCGCGCAGAAGGCCTCCAACCCTCAGAGCTCAACAAAGTGGGCATCTTGCCCAGTGATCATATTTCATACGAGTGCGAATTCATGGCAGCCCTTTGCCAGGACTGCGCTACTTTCTTTGAGAAGGGCAACGTCTCGCAGGGAATGCAAAGCCTGAAAAAGCAGAGCAGCTTTCTTGAAGAGCATATCCTCCAATGGGTCCCACAAATGTGCGACGACGTGTCCAATCGAGCAAGAACCAGCTTCTACCGCGGAGCTTCCTCCCTCACCAAAGCCTTCCTCAAAGAAGAAGAGAAATACCTCAGAGCAGCACTGATGTAAGAGAGCGTAGCGAATCGAAGCCGAAGGATCCAGTCAAAGACTAAGGGCTCCAATCCGCTAAACTTATCCCATGACAACCCAGATACTGATACTCTGCATCGGCAACATCCTCATGCTGGACGAGGGGGTAGGACCGCGCATTGCCCAAGAGCTCAACGAGCATCATGAGTTCCCTCCCAATGTACAGGTCCTCGACCGCGGTTGCATGGGCATGTCCCTCATCGCCGATTTCAAAAGCGCAGACAAAGTACTGGTAGTAGACGCGGTGGACAATACCGGCTACGAGCCGGGAACCATTGTGACCTTCAGGCCTGAAGACATTGCCCCCTACCAAGCCTTCCACGGCGCACACGACACAAAACTCATCGATGTGTTACAGGCACTTGCGCTTCTAGGATATGAACCGGAGGTAGACTGCCTGGGTGTTCAAGTTGAGAACATGCACCCGGAAAACCTCTGCATAGGACTAACACCCTCAGTAGAAGCCGCCGTGCCGACAATGGTGCAATCCTGCCTGGACTACATCAAAGTAATGGGAGCGCCATAATGCCCCGAGAGTCGCTTGCATCCAAACGCAGCCGCGCCACTGAGCTACTCAATGGCCTAGCCTCGATATATCCAGGTGAACAGAAGGGTCTGCTGCAACACAGCAACCCCTTCACGCTACTCATCGCCGTGATACTCAGCGCCCAAACCACAGATGCCGCCGTTGACAAGGTAACCCCTGAGCTCTTCAAAAGATGGCCCAGCCCTGAGACCTATGCCTCAGCTGATCCCAGCGAGGTGGCCACGGTCATCCGCTCCATTGGATTCTATAACGCAAAGTCACGAAACACCGTACTCTGCGCCCAGAGGATCCTCACTGACTTTGGCGGCGAGGTGCCGAGCACGATGGAGGAGCTCACGAGCCTCCCCGGAGTAGGCCGCAAAACAGCCAACATAGTCTTGAACTGTGCATTCGGGAGAGCTGAAGGCATTGCCGTGGACACCCACGTTTTCCGGATTGTTCATCGTTGGAAGCTGTCTTCTGCAGACGAGCCGTCAAAGGTTGAGCAAGACCTACTCAAAGTGATTGCGCCTGAGCGCTGGAGCATGGTCAACCACAGCCTGGTGCTGTTTGGCCGAGAGTACTGCATGGCACGCCGACCGAGTTGTGCCACGTGCCCCCTCAACAACCTCTGCCCAAGTGCGATAATACAACCATGAATGATGTGGAACAGAGGGACGGGGTTGGTGAGACAGAAGGGGACGGTTCATCTGTCTCGCGTACCCCAGCGAGACAGATGAACCGTCCCCTTCTGTCTCACCAACCCCGTCCCTCTGTTCCAGACCCGGAATCTTCTCCCCAGGCTTCTGCCCCAGAGCCAGAAGAAATCGACTTCAGCGGTCTACCCAAGTACAACCTCGGTGCCCTCTTCATGCCAGCAGTCTGGGGGCCGGCGCATGGGCAGTGGATCAGCATCCTCTTCTACCCCCTCTGGCTCTTTGCCGACACCAGCATCACCAACGCGGTGCTCTTCGGCGGCTTCACCTACATCCTGGCTGCCTCAGTAATCATAGGAACCGCCGCACTCACCATCTTCTACGCCCGCACCGTAGGCTACAAAGCATACGCACGCGTTGCCCACAAAGTCACCAAGGAGCAGTACCTCAAAAGCCAACGCAAATGGACAGTGATAAGCATACTCATCGCCATCGTCTTCGCTGCGTTTGCCACTTGGTACAACCTCACCATCCGCCTCCCGCAAGGCCTGAGCTGAGGGAGCGTGTTGCGACCCGCCAGAACCGCCCCCTCGGGTCTTGGTGCAGCTTGATCGCAAAGAACATCTTTACAAGCACCTAAAATATGGTATTGTTGCCATAGCAAATCAAAGAGCCTTTTACTTGCGTTTCATTCTGCCTTAAATTGGGCCAAAGGCAGGAAAAATGGGGGAGTCTGGCTCCAACAAAACGGGGGAACAAAAGTAAGAAGCACCAGGGGAAGGAAAGCGCATGAAATCAATAGAAAAGCGGGTAATCAGCGTACTTTTGGCGTTCATTTTAGCATTTGGGCTTCTCGGCAACATGACGGTATTTGCCTTTGGGGAAGAAGGAACTGAGGAAGCGCCAGTCATACTCAACGAAGAGCCGGAGTCTATTGACCTTGACTCCGACCTAACAGATGAAGCAATTGTCAAAGCACTAGAGGCAGACGAGTCATTCTTTTATCTTGATGAAGAGTTAGACATCGCAACCTTGGCAGCGGGCAGCAACTTGCCGGTAGAGCCCCTAATCGCTCCGCCGTCTTGCTTAATCGTATCAACTAATACCGGCTATCTGACGCTCGAAGCCGCGCTGGCAGCAGTAGCACCCGGCGATACTATTAAACTACTTCAAGACATTCAAGAATCAATCACAATAATTGTTGACGATAAGCTGACCATCGACATGGGCGGTTTTAACCTCAGTCTGAATTACATAGAAGTAACCAGTAGCGGTAATCTTACCATCCAAAACGGTGGAACTCTATCCTTAGGAGTCTCTCAGCTTTTTGTTTCGATTAATGTAACTGGTGGCAAACTAACCATTCAAGCAAACATCCAAACAGGGTTACTGGCATCCACCGTAGTGCTTGCTAATTCCGGATCAGAAGTGAACCTCACTGGAACAATTAACTGTGAGCAAAGTGGCGTTGTATCTTCAGACTCTGGAACCAAGGTCACGGTAAACGGCAACATCTATATCAACGGTTCCATTGGAAACGCTATAGGCGCAAGAGCTACACATGGCGGCTCACTAACGGTCAACGGCAACATCTATGCCGATGGCTATGGTCTTACTGGTGCCGCTAGTGAAAACGGTGGTCAAGTAACCATCAACGGGGTAATACTATCAACTTCTTACATCAAATTTTTGGACTCAACGCTTGGCTCAACTTCTACAACAATCTCCCAGCATGAGCCAACCTCTACCAAGCCGGGCTATCGCGAATATACTGACGGCAACAACAACTTCGTCTGGGTAGCCGGAACAGCAGAATTCATTTGCGAAATCGGCTCAACGCAGTATAAAACGCTTAGCGACGCACTGGCTGCAGCGGTTGACGGTAACACTATCAAGTTCCTTTGTGATATCACCGAAGCTACTTGGATTGGTGTGGGCAGAAGTGCACTTGGTCACACCTTGGATGAGCTAATCATAGATATGAATGGCTTTGATTTGGATATTGGTGACAATCTTATTACTGTATCCAGTGGAGGTGAGCTCACCATCCTAAACGGTGGCACAATAACAAATAATAGAAGGGTTGTGCCAGGAGGCACTCTTGGGCTAGTGCGTGTTAATGGTGGCAAGCTTACAGCACAAGCCAATATTGCAGGAACGTCAGCGCCGTCACCTGGAATTTATGCAGATGGCGGAGCAGAGGTGAACTTCGCAGGAAACATAAATGCTTTATCCGGTATGACAGTCACAGACTCAGGATCTCAAGTCACCTTTACGGGCAACATAAATGTCAGCGATAGTGCGTATTTTGGTGCCCTTGGCCTCTCAGCTACATCTGGAGGCTCTATCACAGCCAACGGCAGTATTGTTGCTAGTGGCACTAATGCCATCGGCGCTTATGCTGGATATGGCGGCAAGATAATTGTTAACGGAACAATCTCGGCACCCAACTACATCAGTTTTTATAGCCCCGCGCTTGGCTCAACCAGCAAGACAGCCGCTGAGCACGAGCCTACCTCATCCAAGCTAGGTTACCTTGAGTACACCGACGATAGTGAAAACTTCGTCTGGGTCTTAGATCCCAACGCGCCAGTCACGTACTCTGTTACCAAGCACTTTGATGACTTTACGGGGAGTGGCACCTCTAAGGCAATAGTGGATGCAGACCATACCAAGTTCCAGCATCTGCTTTATCAGGGAGCGCAAGTAAATCCCAGCAACTACACCATTACTCAAGGCAGCACGGTCATCACCTTATCTGAGGTACACCTCAAAACTCTCGCTGCAGGAACCCATACCTTCACAGCAGTATTCAGCGACGGCACAAGCGAGGCTATCCAGCTGGTGGTGACATCAAGTGCTGGCACCACAGGCGGAGGCACGGTTCCCCAGACCGCGGATATCTCCCTGCTGCCACTCCTGTTTTGCGCACTAACAGCCTTCATAGGAGCAGCCAGCGTTTTCGCAGCCAGGAAGCTCAAGCGCAAAGAAACCTTTTAGCGTTTAGCAGGCAGAGTGGGCAGCCCCATTCTGCCTGCCTTTACCTAAGCCTCTAACTCAAAATCCAGTGTTCCTTGCTCAACCCCGTTGACAATCAGGGTGATTGAGTGGGAGCCGGGATGATGCTTTCTTACGCTTACATCCTTGAAGGAGTGTTTTCTCGTATACCGCTTAGTTTCGTTTTCTTTGATTGAGCCTTCCGATAGTTGAAAGATCTTCCTGCTTCTTTTGCCGGTGGCTTTAACGTAGTCAACGCCGTATTCAAGGCGCACCTTGGTTGCCTTGTTGGATGAAAGCTCAAAGCTAAAGGTGTTGTCTTCGCCAATTGCAATTGTTGGTGCCCCAATAGCAAGGCTCTGCACACTTACCGCCGTGGCGTCGCCGTAGCCAAAGATTGTCAACACCTCGCGATTGCCCTTTTTAAGCAGCGTTCTGCACCCGTGTTTGACCACCCAGTCTAGATCCTTATTCTGGCCGTGCCACTCCTTGGCAAGCTGAGTCACCAGCTCCGGGTGTGTCTTGGAGATATCGTTGAGGTTATTAGCCACGCTTCTGCGTACCCAAGGCGAGGGATCATCCTTCAGTTGCTCCAATATAGGTAGGATAGGCGAGGGGTCTTTCTTGAAGCTGGGCAGTGACTGCGTCCAAGGCAGCTGAGGCCGGCAGCCTTCGCTCGCAAGACGCCGCACATCTTCGTTCTCATGCTTGGACCAGGCGTACATCTGGGCCATCATGCGCTCTTCGTCGATAATAATGTAAGGCCTAACGGCTGACTCTGACGAGGCGTAAACGGTGTACCTCGCGAGGGCATCCATCGTTATATCCCAGTGCTCGGGGTCTTGCCCGTACAGCTCAACAAAAAGCGGAAAGAACCAGCCGGATCCATCCAGCCAGGTGCCATAGTTCATGACAATCTTGTCTATGACGCCAAGAGCCTCAGGATAATCAGCCGGCAGGAATTCTCGGAGTTTTTCAGCAATCCTCAGGAAACGATTCAACAGCTCCAGGCTCTCCCAGGTGCTGTCGAGGACTGCCTCCAAAAAGTCATCAGCCGCAAAGGGGTCATGGACCCGCTTGATATCCTCGGCAAGACCTTCGAGAAACGCGCGATTGTAATAATTCTTCAGCGGCTCCGGCATGCGATCCCTTCCCTCCCACAAAAACTTCATCATAGAAAACCAAAAACAGGCCAGTGGCGTACAATAGTGGTATGCAGCAAATACTATTAGACAGTATATCTAAACAACTCCTTGGCTCCAGGGCGCTGGAGGAATTTACCGAGCGCCTGGAGGAGGGCAGGGACACCAACCTTGCGGTGCCGCTTTCTGCGCGGGTGCTCATCACGGCCGCCACCTATGTGCATGTGCCAAGGCCGATGCTGGTATGCCTTGCGGGAGAGGCCGCAGCCGCGCGCTTTGCGCAGGGTCTGGCCGAGTGGCTGGGCTCTGACGTGGTGCTGCCCCTGCCCATGCGAAGCGATGTGCCCTGGGTGGCAACCGAGCCCGACGCAATACAGGTGGGGGAGCGGGTCAAGGCACTCTGCGCTCTGCAAAGGGGCGAGCCCAAGATTGTGGTTGCCAGCGCGCGCGCCTTGCTGCGCCTGCTGCCGGCGCCCGGCGAGCAAGATTACGAGCCGCTGGTAATCAAAGCCGAAGAAGCGCTGCCAATACCCTACTCCGAGCTGCCAGCCCTGCTCATTCAGTTGGGTTACCGCCGCGAGGAGCAGGCACTGGAGCCTGCAAGCTTTGCTCTCCGGGGCGACACCCTGGACATCTTTGCCCCAACCGACGCAACACCGGTGCGCCTTGAGCTCTTTGGCGATGAGGTGGAGCACATTCGCTCAGTGCTCGTCACCAGTGGGCAAACAATAACCGACCTACGCAGTATTGCCCTCTACCCGGCGCGTGAGTTTTCGGTGACGCCAGCGGCAATCGAGCGCCTCGAGCGCGCCGCAGAAACCGCCAAGAGCCTGGGCAGCCTTCCGCCCAATGTAGCGCACCATATAGAGCTGCTCAAAACCGATGTGCCCTTTTATGGCGTGGAGCGCTACCTGCCTTATTGTTACCACAAGCTCGGCACCGTTTTGGAGTACATGAGTCGTAAAACGCTTTTGATTCTGCAAGAGCCGCGGGCGCTCTTTGATGACGCCGCCGCCTATTTTGACGAGCTCAAGGAGAGGTCTCACGAGCAAGGCAGCAGCACAGACGGCCTCTACTTGCCTCCTGCTCAGCTTGACTTTGGCAA
>WRBR01000005.1 GCA_009784425.1 Coriobacteriia bacterium
AGCTTCTCAAATGTATGGATGGATATAAACGCCAAAGATGGCCAACGGATTACCATGCAGGCTGAGCCGGGGCGCATCTCGTCTTTTGGCGAGGTCTATGCAACAAAAACACTTCTCGTTGCCAACGCGCGCATCAAGGGCTTTAACCTTTACAGCGAAACAAGCACGCCGGAGTTCCTCAAAATACGCCAAGCCGTGCAGTACGCCAAAACCCTTGATGCATTTGCCGAGGCAATGCTCCAAGGAAACGGCGGAGGCTTGGCCTCTACTTGGCTGGTTGGTGAGTTTGAGACCAGCGAGATTATGAAGCTTGAAGTGGGCCTCTCATTTAATAATCTGGAAAAACTCACCGATGGGTATTTTGCCTGTTCAAATGGCATGGAAGACACACGCATTCTCAACGCTGAAACAGAAAACAGCAGCTTGCCCAACACACGTCAGGGCACCGGATCGCGCACCCAGCGGCTTGCTGACCTCATTGACCCCTATCTGGGAACCCTTACGCCAGATGATGCCAAGGTCATCATCTCCGACCACTTTGATCTGTATCTCAGCAGGGGCTCAGCCAGCTCGCGCAGTGTCTGTGCCCACTTTGAAGACGACGACGCCCGCTATGCAGACGCCTCACAAATGCTTCCTCACATGCCTTTTGGCACCACTGATGCCAAGGTGACAAGCACCGAGCTTTTTAAGGATAAGACCTTCATGGCGCGTTGGGGCAGTGCCTGCGGCAGAGCCTTTGACTCGGGACTCTTCCTCAGACAGAACCCTCAATACCAAACGCTCAGTGACTATCTCTATGACAGGCCAACGCATTTTTGGCACCAGTTACAACCTCTGGATGCGCAGTGATGGAACACCCCTGGCAGCCCTCGCCGCAGATGCTGGAGAACGAGACGGCATGCAAATGAACATCAGTTAAATGCCAGTTGAGCACCAAATTACACTGCCAAGAGATGCGGACTGGTAATACATCGTGTATACTCACACGAATGAGAATTCTACGACTACGGGGTGAGGATGGCATTTAAAGGTTTGCTCTCAATAAGTGAGTTTTCAAAGCTTACGGATATCCCCCGTTCAAAGCTTATTTATTACGATGAAATTGGACTTTTTCCGGCTGTTGAGCGCGGCGAAAACAACTACCGATACTACTCGCTTAATCAGATAATCATCGCCGGTTTTATCAACGACATGGCCTCTTTTGGCATATCGCTGAAGGAGCTGCTGGCGCTCAAGGACATACGCACCCCCGAGATGATGATTGGCGTTTTGGAGAAAGCCTCCAAGGAGCACCGAGAAAAGATCATCAAGCTCAGAGAAACCTTGAGCATCATGGGGGTCATGACCGATTTGATGAAGGAGGGCCTTAAGGCAGAGGGCAAAGATGTTGAGGTTTTGGAGTTTGAGCCGCATAACTACATCATGGGCAGTGAAAACGTTCACCAAGAAGCTTCGACCTTCTACCCGGCGTGGCTCACCTTCATGAATTCGGCACAAAAGGCCGGAGTCAACATCAAGTATCCCGTGGGCGGCCTCTTCAACGACCTGGAACGGTTTGTTGCCAATCCCAATATGCCCTCGCGGTTCTATTTTCTCAATCCTCACGGCAGGGATCAGAGCGTGGGAGGAAAATGGCTCTGCGGTTATGTTCGCAGCTTTTATGGGCAGGCTGCCGACGATCTTCCCCAAAACATGATTGCTTATGCCAAGGAGCATAAACTTGAGCTCACCGGCCCGGTTTTCAACACCTTTTTGCTGGACGAGATATCCACCATCGACCACGATCAATATCTCCTGCGCGCCTCCATCAAGATAGTGGAATAGGCAGGTCATACGAGGACATAATGGATTCCGCGATAATCGTTACCGTAACCATCATCTTAATACTTATCAGCGGCTACTTTTCTATGGGTGAGCTGGCGTTGATTTCTGCCCGCCGTGGAATTTTGCAACAATTCGTTGATGGTGAAACAGACCGATCAAAAAAGGCCTCTCGCGCTTTGGATCTGGCGCAGAGATCAGACCGTTTGCTGGCCACTACACAAGTTGCCATTACCATAGTGGGCTTATTGGCAGCCTCTTTTGCCGCCGTTTCGTTTTCTGAACCCCTCGCCAATTGGCTCTCAGGCTTTGGGCTCAGCTGGCTTGCCGTGGCTGCACCGATTCTCGGCATCATCATCACTACGCTCATCGTGAGCTACGTCACCCTCATCCTGGGAGAACTGCTCCCCAAGCGCATAGCGCTCTCCAACGCAGAGAACACCGCCATGCGGGTCAGCGGAACCATCAGGTTCTTTGAGCGTCTGCTCTCCCCAGTGGTAACCTTTTTGGCTGCCTCTACCAATGTTTTGGCGCGCCTCTTTCGCATCAAAAAGCAGGTGGACTCCACAGACCTTGCTGAGGAAGAAATCAAGATCATGGTGAGCGAGCAAGACAGCTTGCTAGACGAAGAAAAGCGCATGATCACGGAGATATTTGACCTGGGTGACACCGTTGCTCTAGAGATCATGACTCCGCGTGTAGACATGGTGTGCGTGGACACTACGCAAAGTGTGAGCGAAGCCGTGGCGCTGATGCGCAAAACAGGCCTGAGCCGCCTGCCGGTGATTCAGGACACACGCGACAAGGTCCTGGGCGTGGTCATGCTCAAAGATCTGTTGGAGCCACTGCTGGGCAGCCTGCTGGATGAGTCGGTCTCTCGCTATATGCGCGTTGCTGTCTTTGTGCCCGAGACCAAGTCGATACTGCCCCTGCTCTCCGAGATGCAGACCACCAAGATGCAGGTGGCCATTGTTGTGGACGAGTACGGCGGCACTGCCGGGCTGGTGAGCATTGAGGACATCATCGAAGAGATTGTCGGTGACATCGACGACGAGTACGACCCCTCCACTAAACACCTTGCCCAACTGAGCGAGAACATCTGGATGATAGACGGCCGCCTGCCGGTGGTTGATGCCATAGAGCTGGGCTTTCCTCTCTCTGAGGGCGAAGACTACGAGACGGTAGCCGGATGGATGATGAACGAGCTTGACACCCTGCCTCAAAAGGGCGAAACCCTAGAAGTTGAGGACTTCACCTTTACCGTAAAAGGCGTAACCAAAAACCGCATCGCCATGATCAGGGTCACCAAAGACGAATCAAAGCCAGCCGAGTAACTCCCACAATGTCATTCTGAGCGTAGCGCGTGGCGCGTAGTTGAGAATCCAGTCAGCGAATTGCTGGCTAGGCCCTTCGCCTCGCTTCTCTTCGCTTCGCTACTCCCAGACAAGGAAGAGGAGTTTTTACACTCTGATGTATAAGGCATCAGGTTAAAAGAAAACAACTCGGCCCCCTTGACGCACTCAACGGATATACTGCTAGGTTACCTATAATGAAAGAAGTTCACCATGTTGTACCTATTTGAAAACAATGAAGATACTGCGGCGGAGATAGAAGCGGCCAATGAGGCTCTGCGCAAGGATATCCAGCTGCTTGGGGGAATACTGGCAGATACTGTTCGTGAGGTAGAAGGGGAGGAAATCTCTGAAATAGTGGATACGCTGCACAAGCTCTCAGTGCGTAGTTACCGCTTCAATGATAAGGCGGCTCAAGAAGAGATGGACGCTATCTTGCACAGGCTCTCCGATGATGAGATGAGTCTGGTTACCAGCTCTGTTGGTCACTTGTCCACCTTGTCAAACATCGCAGAAGATCACCAGCACCTGCTCCGCTGGCGCAAGCAGCAGATTGCCGGCGCTTTGCCGCGCGAGGGCAGCTTGGAGGCTGCCACGGCACTTGCCACAGAGCACGGTTTTGACCAAGCACGCTTGAAGGAGTTTTTTCACTCGGCGTACATTGCGCCGGTGCTCACTGCACACCCAACGGAGGTGCAGCGGCGCTCTATCCTTGAGAACATCAACGCCATTGCCGCCTTGCTCTACAAGCGCGACAGGCAGGCCAACACCGCAGAAGAACTTGCAGAAATCGAGGCCGCGTTGCGCACGCAGATACTCACGCTCTGGCAAACGCGGGTGGTGCGCAGCTCAAAGCTGACCGTGCTTGACGAAGTGGAAAACGTGCTGGCTTTTTTTGACTCAACCTTTTTTGCCGCCATGCCCAAGCTTTACACTGCCGTTGAGCGCGCCCTTGACGAAGAGGCAGGCGCTTTGCCGCCGTTTTTTCACCTCGCAAGTTGGATCGGCGGAGACCGTGACGGAAACCCCTTTGTGGATGCCGGCGTGCTTGCCAAGGCGCTGTCTCGCTACACCGAGAAGGCGTTTGCTTTTTACATGGCCGAGACACAGCAGTTGAGCCGTGAGTTCTCACTAACCGGACTACCCTCACAGATTACGCCGGAGTTTCAACGGCTCATCGATGAATCGCCTGATGACTCGGTGCATCGCGCTGATGAACCCTACCGGCTTGCGATGGCCACAGTCCGCGCGCGCCTGGTGGCGACCCATGTGTCCTTCTTTGCATACATGCCTGTGGCCGAAATGATTTCCTGTATACGCAACGCAGAGGCACTGCCCTACGCATCGGTGGATGACTTTGCAGCTGACCTTGCCGTGATTGAGCAAGCGCTCATTAGCCACGGCATGGAACTTCTGGCACGCGGCAGGCTGGGCAACCTGCTGCGCGCCGTGCGCGTTTTTGGATGGACGCTGGCACCGCTTGACCTACGTCAAAACACCGATGTGCATGAGCGTACCGTTGCCGAGCTCTTAGAAGTTGCGGTACCCGGCACCAACTATCTTGCATTGGATGAGACTCGCCGCTCGCAGATCTTGCTGGAGGAGCTCACAAAAGCCCGACCGCTTTTTTCTCGCCATGTGGAATACAGCGAGGAAACGGTGAGAGAGCTGGCGATATTTGATGCCGCCCGTGAGGCGCACCTGCGCTACGGAACAAGCTGTATTCGCTCAGCCATCGCGTCTAAGACCGATGAGCTCTCTGACATCCTCGAGCTAGCGGTGCTACTCAAGGAGTCCGGCATACTACGCCCGTCTGAGTGCGCGCTGGATGTCAACATAGTGCCTCTCTTTGAGACAATCAAAGACTTGCGTGCGGCTCCGCACATCATGGATACGTTGCTCTCCCTGCCCTTCTATCGCAAGCTGCTTGCCAGCCGAGGGGACGTGCAGGAGGTGATGGTAGGCTACTCAGACAGCAACAAAGACGGAGGTTATCTCACCTCTCGCTGGGAGCTTTACCGTGCCGAAGTGGAGCTTGTTAGGGTGTTTGCCCAGCACGGCGTGAGGCTTAGGGTGTTCCACGGCCGCGGCGGGTCGGTTGGCCGAGGCGGGGAGCCAAGTTATAGAGCTATTATGTCGCAGCCAAAAGGGGCTGCCCAGGGTCAACTGCGGCTCACCGAGCAAGGCGAGGTGATAGCTGCCAAGTACGGCAATGCCGAGGTTGGCCTGCGGAACCTTGAGGTCATCGTTGCCGCTACGCTTGCCGCCACCGCTGCTCCCTCGCAAACTGAGCCCACAGACGAGCGCTACCATCTAGCCTTTGAGGAGCTCTCAAACACCGCCTTTGTTGCCTATCGCAGCCTGGTCTATGAGACGGAAGGCTTTGAGGACTATTTTTGGGAGTCCACGGTAATCTCTGAGATTGCGGCGCTCAACATTGGCTCGCGCCCGGCTTCGCGCGCCGAAGGGCGCAGCATAGAGAGCCTGCGTGCCATACCGTGGGTATTTTCGTGGTCTCAGTGCCGGGTGATGCTGCCCGGTTGGTACGGCTTTGGCGTGGCGGTTGAAGCGTTCTTGGCCAAGCACGGGCAAACGGAGGGCTTGGCGCTGCTACAGTCCATGTATGGACACTGGCCCGTGTTCTCAACGCTGATATCCAACATGGACATGGTATTAGCCAAGGCCGACATGGACATTGCCGAGCGCTACGCCGCTATGGTAGAAGATGAAGCTCTACGCAATGCCATATTCCCTCGCATCAAGGCGGAGTACGAGCGTTCGTGCAAGTATCTACTGGCTATCACCGGGCAAAGCGAGCTACTGGAGCGCAACCCGGCGCTTCGAAGAGTAGTGGCTAATCGCATCCCCTATCTCAACCCGCTCAACCACGTGCAGGCAGAGATGATGCGCCGCGTCAGAGACAAGATCCTCGACGGCAGCCCAGAAGAAGTTTCCGCCCGCACCCGCCGCGGCGTACACATATCCATCAACGGCATAGCCGCAGTGCTGCGCAACAGCGGGTAACGGTCACCAGCCCCGCCCCTCTTTCCCCATCAGCCCCGCCACTCTGTCTCGCAGAAGGAGGCCTGTGGCAAAAACTGGCAGGGCTGAAGGGGGAAGGGGACACAGCGGTAACAAGCTGCTAACAAGGGTGCGGGCGAGGCGCAAAGAGCGGTATTATCGTTTTGCTACTCATCGTTTTTAAGGGCGCAAGCTGCGAGGTTAACAGTGGCGCCCTTCTTTTTCCAGGATGTTACTCACAATGGTAGAGAATGTGAGCAAGTGAGCAAAAAGAGACTATACAAAAGCTCAAATGTTGTTATCGGCGGAGTCTGTGGCGGGATAGCCGAGTATTTTGATGCTGACCCCACGCTGGTTCGCATCATTGCTGTTGCTCTGCTCATTGTTGCCTGGGGTGTGCCGGCAATCGTCTATGTTGCCCTCCTGCTCGTTATGCCTCCTGATCCGGCTGCAGCCCAAGGCTATGTGGATGCACGGGTTGAGACCAAGGGCTCTCAAGGCAAAACAGACGGAGAGGGCTTTGAGGCAATGAGCTCTCAGGTTGGATGGTCTAACCCCAGCACCAGCCCCACAACAAAACCTGATGCTTCTGTAAAGCAAGCTCCTCCCCCTCCGGATCCAACCACACGGGTTACGGCATCTAGCTATCATACAGTGGGAGATTATCCACAGACTAATGGCGCCTCTTCTGCGTCATCTCGAGTAACCAACGTTGCAGACTCGGTTAAGAGCAATCCGCCCTTGGTGCTGGTGCTGGGCGCCGTGCTGATTGGCGTAGGGGTCATTGCGCTGCTCAGTAATTTTGTACACATCTCTCTGTGGCGTTTTTGGCCGGTAGTGCTGGTAGTGGTTGGCCTTGTGTGCCTGTTTACTCCCGGTTCTCGAGGTTGGTCACTAGAGCGCGCCGGAAACTCCATTGTGCTCATTGCCGTAGGGTTGGCGCTTTTGGCGTGGATGCTACAGCTCATTCAAACACGGGTGTTCATTGCCGCCTTCATTGACCTGTGGCCGATATTCTTGGTAGTGCTGGGCCTCGTCATCATTGGCAGCGCGCGCAAAAGCAGCATATTCAACCTCGCAGGGTCCCTGGTTCTTGCAGCAACAATCGTTTTTGGCCTGTGGGTCTACGGGGGGCTCGAATGGGAGAGCGTGAGGGCAACCTCACTCCTCTCAGAGAACGACGGTTTTCAGGAGCTGATTTGGGACATCACTCACTCTCGATAGAACAGGGGATAATTAGTGGTCAGTGACGGGTCAAAGAAACCCAATAAAAACAACAAGCCGCCCGGCGGCAAGGTGAGCTTTTCCACCGTTGCCTTGGCCGTAGGCATTTTGTTGGTGCTCTTTGGTATCTGGCAGCTGGCCGAGCGCTTCCTCGGAACCTGGTTCCATGAAATCTGGCAGATCATCTCCTTGGTGATAAGCATTGTGTGGCCGCTTTTAATCATCGCGGGAGGCGTGTGCCTGATGCTCCTTGCGCGCAAGGGCAACTTGAACCTGCCGGTAGACCGAAAGCTCTACCGCTCTCTTCGCAATAAGAAGATCGGGGGGATTTGTGGGGGAATTGGGGAGTATCTGGGCGCAGACCCCGCCGTGGTGCGCGTGGTGACCATCGTACTCGCCATTCTTTGCTGGTATGTGATCTTGCCGCTGTATCTGCTTTTCTGGATTATCATCGAGCCAGATAACAAAAACTACACCAACTACGTTTAAGTGACTCACTCAGCAAGCACAGCTATTTATTTCTGCCTTGGGGCCCCGGCTCGCTCCAGTATGCCTTTGCCAGCTTGCGGCAGAGCCGAGCTGCTCACCCCCAAGTCAGAAGCCAAACAGCTGGGCTTGCTGAGTGAGTCACTTAAATTACGTTTAACGCTATAATAGGATGCTCCGAATAAAGATTCCTTGAAAGAGGTGAAGCTATGATTGACCGTAATTTGGTAGAAGAGGCCCTGGAGGTCATCAGACCGGTACTGCAAAACGATGGAGGAGATGTCAAGCTCGTTGATGTTGACTCAGAAGGAGTGGTGACCGTTGAACTGCAGGGTGCCTGCAAAGGTTGCCCCATGAGTCAGCTGACCTTGTCAAACGGTGTTGAGCGTATTCTCAAGGAGCGCGTCCCCGGTGTTACCAGAGTTATACCTGCTGAGCTTTAGTAAGCAGAGAGGAGGAAGCTGTGGTTCAAAAAAGCTCGCCTCCTCAATCGCTCAAGGGTAGAGAGCAAGCCATGTACTGTTGGCAAAAACGTGGGTGCGATGAAGAAATGGCTTCTCGGTGTCCCTTTGCAACCTCGAGCGCAGATAACGTCTGTTCAGCCAGCTGCTATTACGCCAATTGCGTGCTACAGCAGCGCAGCTTTCCCAGCAATCTGGACATCCTGCTCGACCCAACCGTTGACCGCTCAGCTGCGGTCAAAGAACCCTGTACCTCCTGTGAGTTTTTTCTCTTGAATGGACCCCGCCTTGCTTGATGAACTGTACCACGCAATAGACTCCATTGCCTTTTGGATTGGCCCCTTTGCCGTGAGGTGGTATGGCCTTGGTTATATCGTGGGCATCCTTGGCGGCGGTGCGGTTTTGATGCTGCTGGCCAAGCGCTGGAAGATCCACTTTACCCTTGATGCCCTGCTGAGCCTCTACATTGCCTCGGTGCTGGGCATTGTGCTGGGAGCCAGGATAGGGTACATCTTCTTTTATGGCGCAGGCTATTACTTTGAAAACCCCGGAGAGATAATCTCCACGAGTATCTCCGGCTTGAGTTTTCATGGAGGAGTTTTGGGCATGGCCCTGGCCATCTTTGTAATCAGCCGCATCTATAAAATGCCCTTTACCAGCCTGGCAGACCTTGTTTTGATTGTTGCTCCCATCGGCATCTTTTTGGTGCGTTGCGCCAACTTCATCAACGGAGAGCTCTGGGGAGCACCCACCGATCTGCCCTGGGGAGTGACCTTTGAAAGCGGGGGAGGTATAGCCCGCCACCCAACGCAGCTCTATGAGGCCCTGCTTGAAGGGCTGGTGCTGTTCACCGTTTTGATAATCCTGGCACGCCGCAAGCCGCCACTGCCGCGCGGCAGCTACATGGGTGTCTTCTTTGTGCTGTATGGAGTCTTCAGAATTGCTGTTGAGTTTGTGCGTCAGCCTGACTCACAAATCGGCTACCTGGCCGGCGACTGGCTCACTATGGGTATGGTGCTCAGCTTGCCTATGGTGCTCATAGGCATTGCCATGCTTATTTATGCGTATAAAACACAACATTTACAAGCTGGATTGCCGGCTCCAAAAGCAACTGGCAACGGTATAATGAAACCTTCACAATCTGACCCCAAGGAATGAAAATACTCATAGATAGGTAATAGATATCATGGAAAAACCAACAACAAGCTGGCAGGAATTATTCAATCAGTTACAGGGTGGAGCAAGTGGCCCCGGCTCCGGCGGCTCAGGCTCGGGCGGGGGCTCAGGATCAGGCGGTTCGGGCTCTGGCGGCTCTGGCGGCTCAGGCAGCGGTCAACCCAACCCAGGCTCAATATGGTCCATGACTCAGGAGCAGATGACCGAGAAACAACGCAAGATGCTGGCAAAACTACTTAAGGTTTTGCTGGTTCTTGCCATCCCCATCATCTTGTTCTGCTATTGGTATTTTCACCCGCCCCTTAATATTCAGAGTGTAGACCTCTGGTACTTTGTGGGCTTTTTTGTTTTGCTTCCGGTGTTTGTTTTTTTCTACTATCGTTACAAGCTCTATCAGCAGGGCACCAAAAAGCATAAAAAAGATGCCAAAAAATCCAAGCTCAACAAACGCTTGATGATGATTCCTTTGGCAGTGGTTGTGCTGGGCTTGGTGGGCGCCTTGACCTCGGCCGTGTTTTTCCCTGGCAATGCTCAACGGTATTCCAGCATTTTGAGCATCACAGACCTGGAGTTTGTCCATGATATCCAGCAGGTCAATTTTGAGCAGATTCCCATTATCGATCGTAACTCTGCGGCTAATTTGGGGATCAGGGTTATGGGAGAAATCCCCGAGTACGTAAGTCAGTTTGAAATCAGCCCTCTTTATAGCCAGATCAACTACCAAAATCAGCCGGTGCGGGTTAGCCCCCTGCTCTATGCCGATGTTATCAAGTTTTTCACTAACAGCGGCTCGGGCCTCCCTGCCTACGTCATGGTGGAAATGACCACGCAAAACACCCAAATTGTGCGCCTTGACCAGCCCATGCGCTATTCGCAGTCAGAGCTGCTCACTCGCAACATCTACCGCCACGTTCAGCTCTCCTATCCCTTTTATCTGCTGGATGAATTCTCCTTTGAGATAGACGACGAAGGTCATCCTTGGTGGATCTGCCCGGTGCAAAAGCGCACAATTGGCCTCTTTGGCGGCACCACTATTCAGCGTGTCATCATGTGCGATGCAGTTACCGGAGAAACCACTGATCTTCCGATAGAAGAAGTTCCCCAATGGGTAGACAGGGCGTTTCCGGCAGAGCTGCTCATTACGCAGTACAACTGGTTTGGTGCCTACCACAACGGCTTCATCAACTCGTTCCTGGGCCAGGAGGGCGTGGTGCAAACCACCCCGGGCACCGACGGCATGCTGGCTTATAACTACATTGCCAAGGACGACGACGTTTGGGTATACTCCGGCGTGACCTCTGCGGTGGCAGACAGATCAATCGTGGGCTTTATGCTTATCAATCAGCGCACGGGAGCAGGACACTACTATGCCATAGCCGGCGCAACTGAGGATTCGGCCATGCGTTCGGCCGAGGGCCAGGTGCAGCACCTCAATTACCGTGCCACCTTCCCCATTCTCATCAACATTGCCGATGTGCCCACTTACTTCATGGCCTTGAAAGATAACGCCGGCTTGGTAAAGAAGTTTGCCATGCTTGATATCCAGCGCTTCCAAAACGTGGCGGTGGGTGACACCGTGGCAGAGACGGAGCGAGCGTATTTACAACTACTCATCACCAACGGTGTGGAAGTTAAAACCGACGAGACCGTTGCCGTGTACGATAACGTTTCTGGCGTGGTATCACGCATCACTCCTATGGTCGTTGACGGAAACTCAGTTTTCTTCGTCAAGCTCAAAGGCGATAGCAACGTCTACCAGGCTTCTCTGCCTGTGCTGATCTATTTGCTGGACGTGGATCTGGGAGACGAGATTAATATCGGCTACTGGCAAGATGAAGGTATGAGAATCATTGAAGAGCTGGAAATAATCAAAAAGGCTCCCGTTGAAGTGCCGCTAGAAAACTAAGATTGCTTAACAGCAAACTGTTACGACCCGAGGGGACAGACCCCTCGGGTCGTTATCATTGCAGGGCAACTCAGAGCAAAGCGCGCTCATAAGCCAAGCGAAGGCCCTCTAAAGTGAGGTTGTCGTTGACGTCGGTGATGGTTTGGGAGAGCTTGAGTACGCGCCTCGATAAGCCGCCGGTGGCGATGACGGGAGCTTCATAACCCAGCTCGTCAAACACGCGCCTCACCAGTCCGTCAATGCGGTCTATCTCCCCATAGGTGAGCCCGCTTTGCACAGCGGTCTTGGTTGATATGCCAATAACCTGAGGCGGCGTTTCTATGTCTATGCGCGGGAGTCGGGCGGCCGCATCAAACAGGGCATTGGTGGAGGTGACTAGTCCCGGCGCGATGATGCCTCCCACAAAGGCACCTTCTTTGTTGATGACCTCCATGTTGGTGGCGGTGCCAAAGTCCACCACTATAACCGGTGCGCCATAGAACTCTACGGCTGCCAGGGCATCGGCAATGCGGTCGGCGCCAATCTCCTCCGGTGTTGCATAGCTGCATGAAAAACCCACCGCTGTTTCGTGGGTCAAGAGCAGGGGCTCTGAGCCGCTGAGCTTTTGAGCCGCCACCCGCCACTCGCCGCTCAAGGCCGGCACCACCGAAGCAACGGCCACTGCATGAATGAGCAAAGGTTCCAAGTCATTGGCAAGAAGGGTTCTGAGCGATATCAACAGCTCATCTGCCGTATCGGTTGCGCGTGTTGAAAGACGCCAGCTCAACACCAGGTCCTTGCCGTCATAGACTCCCAGGTGGGTCTGAGTATTACCGATGTCTGCAACCAGTAACATGAAAACCTCCAAAACCTCAAATACTGCGGTAGGCTACGCAAAATCTAACGCCCATTGTATCGCAGGTGAGTGGTATCATTAACGTAAGTCATGAGGTGCTGTTGAAGGGAGACGCAATGACCGACACACCAGCCCATATCCTCGTTGTTGACGACGAGCCCTCAATAACCGAATTTGTTGGCTATAACCTGCGCAAAGAAGGCTATGAGGTGAGTATAGCCGCCGATGGGGCTGCGGCACTCGAGCTTGTTAACTCCCAGCATTTTGACCTGGTAATCATGGACGTTATGTTGCCCAATATGGACGGTTATGAGGTAGTGAGGCGCATTCGAGCCAACTACACCATGCCCGTTCTCTTTCTCAGCGCGCGCGACACCGAGCTTGATAAAGTTGTGGGCCTTGAAATCGGCGGAGACGACTATCTGGCCAAGCCCTTTGGGGTCCGCGAGCTTATCGCCCGCGCCAAAGCGCTGCTCAGACGTTCTGCCAGCCAAGAAAACGGCGGCCTCGGAGACGACTTTGATGAGGTAATCGAAGTCAGCGGCATCAAACTCGACGAAGGCACCCATATTGCGGTGAGCGAAAAAGGCCCCATTGAGCTGACACCGCGGGAGTTTGAGCTCCTCGCTGCGCTGATGCGTCACGCCGGCAAGGTGCTTTCGCGCGACCAGCTCTTGCACGACGCCTGGGGGTGGGAATACCTGGTAGAAACCAAAACCGTCGACACACACGTCAAACGTTTGCGTGACAAGCTTGAGGCGGCCAAGGTAGACCCGGGCCTCATTGAAACGGTACGCGGCTACGGATACCGATTCAAAGTTCTCACCTAGATGCAACCTGCCGTTAGTCAGCCAGTAATAGGGGGCTGCTCTCCCTCCCGTTTTCCAGGAGGTACGCTTGCACTATAAAACACTCAGAATACTGCTGGCAATCATCTGCGCTGCCATAGCCATGATTATTGCGCTTATTGCCGTAGCGCTGATTTTTGCACAGATTGAGAGTGAACTCCTGGTAGTGACCGTAATACTGCCCCTGGGCCTGATAGCTTTTGTGTGTGCCTATGCCGCCACGGGCTTTTATCTGGGCCCCATTGGCAAGGTGATGCTGCGCGTTAAGCAACTGGCCGACGGGCACATTTCGGTGCGCTTTATGGACGAAAGAATGGCGCGTGCCCCCTTGGGAGTTCAGGAGCTGGCAACTGAATTAGACTCGGTTGCCTCAAAGATGCGCACCCAGCTGGCCGAAGCTGCCGCAGAGAGCAAGCGGCAAAACCAGTTTGTCAGCGATGTCTCGCACGAACTGCGCACGCCGCTCACTTCAATCCGCGGCGCGGCAGAGACCATGATGGATGAGGACATCTCCTTTGAAGACCGACACTTCTTTTGTGAGAGTATCGTCCGCGAAAGCGAGCGGCTGACGCGCCTGGCCAATGAGCTGCTCACGCTGCAGCGCATTGACGGCAGAGGAGAGATAGTCCTTGAGCGTGTAAATCTTCATAAGGTGGTGGAAGATGCGGTTAACTCGCTCGCGCCGCTGCTGGAGGAGCGCAATGTTGAGATCACGCTCAACGGCGAAGCTCCGGACGTACTGGGTGACACCGACCGCCTTCAGCAGGTGACGGTGAACCTCATTGAAAATGCCAGCCGTTTTACTAACCCTGAGCATGGGCGGATTTGGGTGGAGCTCTCCGGTATCAGAGGGCATAGCATCCTTGCGGTGAAGGACAACGGAAAAGGCTTTGGCGATGTTGACCCGGCTCGACTCTTTGACCGTTTTTATCGAGGCGATGCCAGCCGAGCCCGCACCACCGGAGGCACAGGTCTTGGTCTTACCATAGTCAAGGCAATCGTTGACTCGCACGACGGTACCGTTGAGGCTGTCAACTTGCCCGATGGCGGCGCTTGTTTTATTGTTGCTATACCTTCATTGCCACCCCGATCCGAGTGAGCTTGAGGTTTGCGAATATGAGAGGTCCTTGCCCATGACATCGATTTTGAGGAAGTGAAGTGCCAATGACCCCAACGGTTGCCAATACGAGTATTGACACCAGTGACCCCCGCATTAAGCAGCGCGTGAGACAAAAGCTGCTGGATATCAACGCACGGCGTATGCTGGTGTTGTGCCTGTTATTTGTGGTACTGCAAGCAGCAACGTTACTCCTGGGCTCTGCAAACATCGCCTTTTTCTATCCCGATAGCGGCCACCGCATTTTTTACCTGGGCAGCAATGAGTTTGTCTTTCTGCTCAATGTGGGAACCTTGAGCTTACTCAGGATTGTCTCCCTTTGTTTGGGCGCGCTTTTTGCCCTACTCTTCGCCCTGGGCATTCGCGGCTTAATTAAGAGCCCTAAAACACAGAACAACCTCGTGCACGCATGCATTATCATACTGTCCGGCATACAGATCATTGTGTTTAGTCTTGAATTTGATAGCTTGAACCTCCTGTTCAACTTGGTGGTGTTCTTGCTGATGCTGGGGATCCTGCCGGTGCTGCCGCGCCTGCACATACTGGGTTTCGCCCTTGCTTTTGCCTTGTTAAGTGGCGTGAGCTTTATCGTGGGGCTCCCCAGCTATGGGGAATATATCTCGTCGGTAGGCGTCTACACCTCGCTTGCCATTGTTGCGCTCCTGGCAAGCCTGTGTGCCTCGTGGTTGAATTATAGCTCTGTTGAAAAGACGATAGCGATTGGCCTTGAGCTTGAGGATCAAAAAGCCAATAACGAAGCATACATCGAAGAACAAACTGCTGAGTACAGAGAAAAAGCCCGCGCTGCCGAGGCCGCCAATCTTGCTAAGACCCGTTTTCTCACACGCGTCAGCCACGAAATGCGCACCTCTCTCACCACCATCCTCGGCATGGTTTTTGTTGTCAAGGAAACCAATGACCCCAAGAGTAGGGAAGAGAGCCTTCTGGCCATCGATCAGGCATCGCATAAGCTCAGGGATATCGTGGCCAACATCATCGATACCACCAAGATTGAGCTGGACTTTGCCGGCGATGATCTCAACCAGGAGTTTGCCTTGCTCAATGCGGATAAAGCTTTGCCGCAGCGCATGGGCGAGCGTGTCGAGGCACCTAACCTTGCGGGCAAAAACATTCTCATCGTCGAAGACCTTGAGACCAACCGTTTTGTGCTGCGGGAGTATCTCAAGGTTACCAAAGCAAATGTTGAAGAGGCAGAAAACGGCAGAATTGCGGTTGAGATGTTCAGCGCATCTCCTGTTGGGTACTACAACTTTGTTTTCATGGATCTGCTCATGCCCGAGATGAACGGTCATGATGCCACCCGAGCAATCCGCTCATTAAAGCGCGGCGATGCCTTGGATGTCCCCATAGTGGCAGTGAGCGCCAATGCCTTCAAAGAAGATATTGAGGCCTCGCTGGCGGCAGGCATGGACATGCATCTGGCAAAACCGGTAGAGCAGTCAACCATCTTTAGTGTATTGATTGAGAGAATCATATGATTGATCGTTATTCGCGTCCCGAGATGTCTCACATCTTCTCACTTGAGAACAAATTTGCCCTGTGGCAGGAGATTGAGGTGCTCTTTGCCGAGGCCTGCGCAAAGCAGGGAAAGATTGGCATCACCTTGGAAGAAGCGCGCTGGATACGCCAACACGCAGGCTTTGATTTGGCTGCCATTGAAGAGATTGAGGCCGTCACCAACCACGATGTCATTGCCTTTCTCACCAATCTGGGCCAGCATGTGGATGCAGGGGTTTCTGAAGGAGACCCCAAGCCCTCGCGCTGGCTACACTATGGCATGACCTCTTCGGACCTGGGCGACACGGCGCTCTGTTGCCAGATAACCCAGGCGGTGGACTTAATCCTGGCTGCCGTGCGCAAGTTGGGTGAGAGCTGCAAGCGCCGAGCCCTTGAAGAGCAGGGCACACTCTGTGTGGGTCGCACGCACGGCATTCAAGCGGAGCCAATGACCTTTGGCATGAAGTTTGGTGCCTGGGCCTGGGCTCTCAAACGAGCCGAGCAGCGGCTGCTTGATGCCCGCGCCTTGAGTGCGGCACGGGGAGCGCTCTCCGGTGCTGTAGGCTCATATTCCAGCATTGATCCGGCTTTGGAAGCCTATGTGTGCGAGCACCTGGGCCTCACGCCCGACCCCCTCTCAACGCAAGTCATTGCGCGCGACAACCATGCCCATGTTTCAGCGGCCCTTGCCGGCTCTGCTGCTACTCTTGAACAGATCGCCACAGAGATACGCGCGCTGCAAAAGTCCGAAGTGCTGGAGGCAGAGGAGCCCTTTACCAAAGGCCAAAAAGGCTCTAGCGCCATGCCCCATAAGCGCAACCCCATAACCTGCGAGCGCGTATGCGGCCTGGCGCGCGTGGTCAAGGCCAATATGCAGGTTGCCCTCGATAACGTTGCCCTTTGGCACGAGCGGGATATTTCCCATTCCTCCGCGGAGCGCGTGGTGGTGGCTGATTCGTTCATAGCCCTTGACTATATGCTCGCCAAGATGCAGTGGGTTATCGACGGGCTCGTTTTGTACCCTGCCAACATGCTGGCAAACCTAGAGCGCACCCGTGGGCTGATCTATTCAAGCAAGGTGCTCCTTGTTCTGGTGGACGCTGGTATCACCCGCGAAGAAGCCTACGCCATTGTGCAGCGCAACGCCCTCGCCGTTTGGGATGACATTCAGCAGGCCGCTACCGGTCTGAGCTTTCGTGAGCGCCTCGAAGCAGATCCGGACGCGGCCAGTCTCATTGGCCCCGAGACCCTCGACGCAGTGTTTGACCCCTGGAGTTTCCTAGGCACTACCTCCATCCTCTTCGACCGCCTCAAAAAGTTGGAATTTTAGGCGTGAGGTACTGGTACAGAGGGACGGGGTTGGTGTGGTACAGAGGGACGGGGTTGGTGTACCACTTTTTGAGGCAAAAAGTGGTACACCAACCCCGTCCCTCTGTACCACACCAACCCCGTCCCTCTGTACCATACCAGCCCCGTCCCCCTGCCCAAAACGCCCCGTCCCCTTTGTCCATGCTATACTAAGCCAATGAAAACACGGCATAAGTTCAACAATCTTAGAGTGTTTCTCAGGTGCATCTTGGCAACGGTGCTTGCCACTGCCCTCTTTGCTCCCGTTACCCTGCAAAGTGCTTTTGCTGAGCCAAGCTCGGCAGAAAAGCAGGCAGAGGTTGATGAGGCCAGCGCCAGGCTGGCTGCTACTGAAGCAGAGATGTTCAGGATTGGCGAGGACTATCAGGTAGCCTTTGCCGCGCATGAGCAAGCCGTAGCGGCAATGGATGAAGCGCAAGAGCGCATCGACACCGCCCAAGCCATCATCACCGATACCCAGGAGCGCTTGGGTGCTCGCGCTGTCTACATGTATCGCCAAGGCCCACTCTCGCTGCTTGAGGTGCTCTTTGGAGCCACCAGTTTTGCAGAGTTTGCCTCCAGCTGGGATTTAATCAATGCTATCAACCTTGAAAACGCCCAGCTCATTCAAAACAACAAAGATGCTCGCATTGAGGCCGAGGAAGCCCGCGAGGAATTTGCTGCACAAGAAAAGATAGCTGCCAGCAACCTGGCAGAAGTTGAGGCGCTGATAGCTCAGGCGCAGGCAGTGTATACTGCTCAAGAGGCAGAGCTAGCCTCGCTCAGCGCAGAAGTTGCCGAGCTTGTTCTCAGAGAGCAAGAAGAACGCCAAGCCGAGGCTGCAGAGAACAACGAAGGACCCTACAACAATGACTATAATCCTCCGCCAGTGCCCACCGGCGGGTACCCTGATGTGGTGGCCGCGGCTGTCAGCAGGCTCGGTTGCCCCTATGTCTACGGAGGCACAGGCCCGGACTACTTTGACTGCTCAGGCTTTACCTCCTGGTGTTACACGCAGGCAGGGCGCGGCTACATAGGACGCGGCCCCGGCAATCAATACGCAGCCGCTTCTGCGCGCTGGCCCTACGCCGCCGGCGGCGCACAACCGGGTGATGTACTGTGGTGGCCGCCAGAAACCGGCTATACCCACGTGGCCATCTATGTAGGCGGTGGGACGTATATACACGCCCCTCTACCGGGGCAGAGCGTCTGTTATGCGTCTTGGGGCATAGAAAACCTCATAGTTTTGCGCTTTTAGTTTGAAAAAAGGTAAATAAGCAGTATACTGAGCATCAAACGATTTGGTTACATGCTTTTTTATCAATACCGATGTTCGATATGATGAAAAACTGCAATAGCGAGCATTAACGGAGATTTTATAATATGAATCACACTGGCAGGTTAGGGCAGAAAGGTAGGCTCAATACACAGTTGAGGCTTGCCTTGGTAGTTTTACTGACTATCTCCCTCCTTATTCCCATTAACATGCAGGCCGCCTATGGCACCCCTACTTCTGCAGAAGTACAGGCGCAGGCTGATGAGGTCAGCGCCAGACTTGCAGCCTCAGAAGCTGAGATGGTCATCATACGTGCTGACTATTGGCTGGCAGTTGAGGCTCATGATCAGGCTCTTGCCGGAATGACAGAAGCTCAGGGACGCATTGATGCTGCCCAGCTGATAATTCAAGAGACCCAGGAGCGCCTGGGTGCTCGCGCCAATCAAATGTATCGCCAGGGACCCCTCTCCTTCTTGGAGGTAATCTTTGGGGCTTCAAGCTTTGAGGAGTTCACCAGCACCTGGGATCTCATCAATATGATCAACCAAGAAAACGCCAACCTGATTCAAGCCAATAAAGATGCCCGCACAGAAGCCCAGGATGCACACGATGAATTCTCTGCTCAAGAGAAAATTGCCGCTGATAGGCAGGCAGAAGCCGCGGCTATTCAGGCAAGGGCCTTGGAGATTATTGAGCAGCAACAGGCAGAGCTTGCTGGCCTCACTGCCGAGGTAGCAGCGCTTGTACAGCAAGAAGAAGCAGCGCGTCTGGCAGCAGAGGAGGCTGCCGCCAGAGCGGCAGTAGCTACTCCCGGCCCTGGTGTCAGTAACCCCCCACCCGGCTTTACTGCCCCACCGCCACCATCCGGCGGCTACGGTGACGTGGTATCTGCAGCGGCCAGTCGTTTGGGTTGCCCCTACGTTTATGGCGCTGCTGGCCCGGATGCTTTTGACTGCTCCGGCTTAACCTCGTGGAGTTATATGCAGGCAGGACGTGGCTACATTGGACGCACCGACAGCTCCCAGTATGCCAACGCCCATGCTCGCTGGCCTTATTCCAGCGGCGGCGCAGCCCCTGGCGACGTATTGTGGTGGCCGGGTCATGTGGCAATCTACGCCGGAGGAGGGTCGTACATTCACGCCCCCTTGCCCGGACAGGTTGTCTGCTATTCATCCTGGAACATCGGAAGCGCAGTAGTCCTGCGTTTCTAACAATCTCAAACAACGTAGTTTTGGGCCTGCCGTGAGAGCGGGCCCTTTTGTTATTGTGAGCCTTTTGTCACCGGGGGACTCAACCCGCAATCCTACAAGCTCGTAAAGATTGCGGCTTGGAAGCCGCAACGACAAACATGAGAGTGTTATAATCCCTAACGTAGGTAACAATTCAAGATTCTAAGGAGCAGAGCATGGATTTTGCATCATCTAAGACTAAAGAGAATTTAGCAACTGCCTTTGCGGGAGAGTCCCAAGCAACAAACAAATACGCATACTTTGCCAAGCAGGCACGCAATGAGGGGTATCAGCAGATTGGCGCAATCTTTGACGAGACCTCAGGAAACGAGCGTCAGCACGCCAAGATGTGGTTCAGGGCTCTTTGCAATGACGGAAACGCCAGGGGCGCAGTGCCTAACACGCTCGCCAATCTTGCCGCTGCAGCTGCCGGCGAAAACGAAGAGTGGACTCAGATGTACAAGGAGTTTGCCCAAACCGCCCGCGAAGAGGGCTTTGATGAGCTTGCCGTGCTGTTTGAGCATGTGGGCGAGGTAGAGAGGCATCACGAAGAGCGCTATCTCAAAATCCTCGAGCATATTGAAAAGGGCACAACCTTCAAGAGTGAGAGCGAAGTAGCCTGGAAGTGCCTTGAGTGTGGATTTATCCACTTTGGCACCGAGGCACCGGATCTGTGCCCGGCCTGCGCACACCCCAAAGCTTACTACGAGCTTAGGTGTGAGAACTACTAAACCCTGGGAGCATCTGACCAAGTTATCACCTTGACCGCTCCTATCCATACCATAAGATTCCTCGGCACTGCCGCTTTTTGCGGCGTGCCGAGTTTCTATTGCGGTTGCAAGGCCTGCGAGGAGGCGCTGCAAAACCCCGCTGCACGGCGAACCAGTGCGGCGCTGCTCATCAGAGGCCCACAAAACACGCTAATAGACGCAGGCCCGGACCTGCGTATGCAGCTCTCTCTTGCCGGAGCAAAAGACGTAAACCAGGTGCTCTTGACCCATCAGCACTTTGATCACATAGGCGGCATTCCCCATTTGGAGTTTTACTCTCGCATAAAAACCACTCAGCCAGTTAAGATTTATGCGGGAGGCCTCACTCTGGCAACCATTGCCCGGCAGTTTCCTTTCATGCAAGATGTGCTGGAGCCGCATGAACTTTTTGCCTGGCAGCCGGTGAAATTTGACGGGGTGCGCTATACTCCTTTGCCCGCCACGCACGGCACAGAGACCTTTGGCTTTCTCATAGAAAAGACCGGCGAGAGCGCACTGGGCAACAAGCGCATTGCCTACTTCCCAGACACGGGGCCACTTTCTACTGAAACGGCTGATGCGCTCAAAGGAGTGGACGTACTCATCATCGATTCAAGCTTCCACGGCAAGAACCGCAAGCCCGAGGGACATCTCAACATTGACGAAGCTATCGAGCAGGCTGAGCTTCTGGGAGCCAAAAAGACTTTTCTCACCCACTTCACCATGCACTACGACGAGCCAATAACTGCCTATGAACTACAAGAGCTGCTAGCTCCCTACCAGGGAAAAATCCTTGCAGCAAACGACGGCCTAGAAATCCCACTGTGAGTCACTGGGGACGGGGCTGGAACAGGGGGACGGGGTTAGTGTTCCAATTTGACCAAGGTCAAATTGGAACACTAACCCCGTCCCCCTGTTCCAGCCCCATCTCTCTGTCACCCAAACGCCACGTCCCCTTGTCACTTTCCCCGTCCCCAGTGAGTCACAGTTTGCCGTGACGTGGTACAATCATTACAGAGAGTAAAAATTCTTTAGGATTCATTAGTTTTAATAAGAAACTGGAAATGGAGGAACTATGGCCAAGGGGAGACTGACTGCACTCTTAATAGGAGGTGTCATCGGTGCTGGAGTTGCACTGCTGCTTGCTCCACGCAGTGGCAAGGAAACAAGGGCATTTCTCGCCGACAAAGCTGAGGAAATGTGGGGAGAGGGAGCTGACTTCTATTCCCAGAATTTTGAGAGAGTCAAGGCAGAAGCTGCCAACGTGCAAAGAACAGCAGTCCAGGCCAACGAAGAGCTGAGAGCTAAGATTGAGAATGCTCGTAGCGCTATCGCTGATCAAATAGCAAAGAATGCTCAAAGTGCACGCGAGGCTATCAACGCTCAGATACCTCTTGGCGCTGACAAAATCACTCAGGAGGCAGACGTTGTGAAGGGTCAGATTGACGAGGCCGCAGATCAGATTAAGAGTGCCGCCGCAAATCTGGCTTCTCAGGATGCTGCCGCAGTTGAAGAAGCTGCTGACGCGGTAAAGCAACCAATGGTCAATCCTGACGCGCAAAATAACTAATAAACTGTCTGTGTCGATGGTTTTATGTTAGACGCACGGTTCACCAGAGAACATATCAACATCGTAGAAGAGGCTCTGCTATCCCGTAATCATCCGTGGGATAGCAGTGCTTTTCTTACTGCGGACGCGCGCCGTCGCGAGCTGATAGCTGAGTCAGAAGCGCTCAAAGCTAAGCGCAACACAAGCTCTAAGCACATTGGCGAGCTGATGAAAGCCGAGAAAAAAGAAGAGGCCGCCCTTGCCAGAGAAGAGGTGCGCCTCTGGGGAGAGCAGATAAGCGCCCTTGACGAGGAACTTGCAGCCGTTGAGGAAAGCCTTAATACCGAGCTGCTCTGGCTTCCAAATTTACCGTCTGACTCCACCCCAAAAGGTGCTGGCGAAGAAGACAATGTGGAGGTGCGCAGCTGGGGCACGCCACGCCAGTTTGATTTTGAACCCAAGGCCCACTGGGATTTGGGCACCGAGCTTGGCATCATAGACTTTGAGCGAGCGGTTAAGCTGGCAAAGTCGCGCTTTGTGCTGCTCGGGGGGCTCGGCGCCAGCCTTGAGCGCGCGCTCATCAATTTCATGGCCGACACACATATCTCCCGTGGATATAAGGAGTGGTGGGGCCCGGTGCTCGCCAATAGCGAAACACTCACCGGTACCGGTAACTTGCCCAAGTTTGAAGAGGATCTCTTTAAAACCACCGAGGGGCTCTATCTCATACCTACGGCCGAGGTCATGCTTACGAATATCCACCGCGATGAGATCTTGGATGCGGCAGACCTGCCGCTAAGGTACTGCGCGTTTACCGCCTGCTTTAGAGAAGAAGCCGGCAGCGCGGGGCGCGACACCCGAGGGCTCATCAGGGTGCACCAGTTTGACAAAGTGGAGATGGTAAAGTTTGCACACCCGGATGACTCTCTTGCCCAGCTTGAATCTATGGTGGCTGATGCGGAGAACATCCTGCAACTCCTGGAGCTGCCCTACCGGGTCATAGAGCTCTGTACGGGCGACCTGGGATTTGCCTCGGCTAAGACCTATGATTTAGAGGTCTGGCTTCCTTCTTACGAAGACTATAAGGAGATATCCTCCTGTTCTAACTGTGGGGATTTTCAGGCTCGTAGGGCCAATATCCGCCTGCGTGATGAGGCGGCCGGCGGCAAGCCGCAGTTCCTCCACACTTTAAACGGAAGCGGTGTGGCCGTGGGCAGAACTATGGCTGCCATTCTAGAGAATAACCAACGCGCAGATGGCTCTGTGGCCATCCCCAAGGTGCTGCAGCCCTATCTGCGTGGCATTGAGGAAATCAGATGAAAATAACCCCTCGCGAGGTGAGAGAGACCCTCGCAATGGTCTCCGAGCAGCACCTCGATATCCGCACCATAACTCTCGGTTTGTCGATTCGTGACTGCGCACACGCCGATATCAAGATATGCTCCCGGCTCATCTATGAGCGCCTCACCCGCGCTGCGGAAAACCTTGTGCCGGTTGCTGAGCAGATTGCGCGTGACTACGGCATTCCTATTGTCAACAAACGCCTGTCGGTTACTCCGGTGGCAGAGGTTTGCGCAGCTGCTGCTGGCTCAGCCGAGGACTTTGTTCCCATTGCTGAGGCTCTTGACAAGGCTGCCTCTGAAGTGGGAGTAGATTTTGTGGGCGGCTTTTCTGCCCTGGTACAAAAAGGCATCAGCGCAACGGATGCCAAGCTCATTGCCTCAATTCCGCGCGCGCTGGCGAGCACGGAGCGGGTTTGCTCAAGTGTAAACGTGGGCACCACACGCGCAGGCATCAACATGGATGCGGTGTTGCTGATGGCTCAGACCATGCTGAAAACTGCTCATCTCACAGCCGCAGACAACTCCATTGGCTGTGCCAAGCTGGTGATTTTTGCCAACGCCGTGGAGGATAATCCCTTTATGGCAGGCTCCTTTCATGGATCGGGTGAGCCGGAGGCGGTAGTTAACGTGGGAGTTTCCGGTCCGGGCGTAGTACGCGCCGTTCTCGAAGACATGCCCGCCGATGCCAACCTTACACAGGTAGCCGAGAAGATTAAAGCGACTACCTTCAAAATCACCCGCGCCGGTGAGTTGGTGGCTCGCGAAGCCTCCAAGCGCCTCGGCGTGGCTATGGGTATCTTGGACCTCTCCCTTGCCCCCACCCCCGCCGAGGGCGACTCGGTTGCCCAGATTATAGAAGCCATTGGCGTGGGCAAATGTGGCGGTCCGGGAACCACGGCAGCCCTTGCCCTCTTGAATGATGCAGTCAAGAAGGGCGGCGTCATGGCGTCCTCTTCTGTGGGCGGCTTGTCCGGTGCCTTCATCCCCGTGAGTGAAGATGCCGGCATGATTAGCTCGGTTGAAATGGGCGCACTCACGCTTGATAAGCTTGAGGCAATGACCAGCGTGTGCAGCGTGGGGCTCGACATGATAGTAATCCCCGGCGACACCAGCGCCGAAACCATCTTTGGCATCATCGCCGACGAAATGGCTATTGGGGTCATCAACAATAAAACCACCGCCGTGCGCCTGGTGCCTGCCATAGGCAAAAAAGTAGGGGAGTTTGTGGAGTTTGGCGGCCTGCTTGGAGCCGCGCCCGTCATGGAAGTAAACCCCTTTGCCGGAGAAGTCTTTGCCAACAGAGGCGGCCGCTTCCCCGCCCCACTCAGCAGCCTACGCAACTGACTCATTGGGGACGGTTCGTCTGACTTAGAACGAACCGTCCCCTTGACACGCTAACTGTTCTTGATGAGCTTGGTTAGTAGCTCGGCAAACTCCACGCGATACGGACAGCTGGTAGCGGCAGCTTGCTCAGCAATCTTCACGAGCTGCAGAGCTTCTTTGAGGGTTGAGCTGCCAATGTAAGCGCTTTGAGAAAGTATGAGACCTGCCTCAATTACTCCTGAGATGAAGACCCAGTCTTTGTCGGGGTCATCGGTGTACACGCTGTCGTCAACAACAAACTGGATACCCTTTGAGACAGGCTCACCGGGAACCTTGTACCTGAGCGACACAGTGCACCACTGATTTACATCAAGCGCGTCCGAGCTGTCTGCTTCAAGGATAGCTTCGTCATCGTCGAGCCCTTCAAGCTCTTCTTCAGAAGCGGCTTCTTCTACAGCGTCATTCTCTACAACGTCTTCCTCTGTGGTCTCGTCTTCGAGAGCTGTATCCTCTAGAGCGTTTTCTTCAATTACCCCGTCTTCAACGATCTCGTCTTCAATAATCTCATCTTCTACAACATCCTCTTCAGTGCCCTCTTCCTCAGTGGCTTCAGGCTTTTCCTTCATGATAATCTCATAGGCAACAATCATCTGGTGGCCTGCGCCCATCTCGGCGGCATCCTTGGTGTCATCAAGAAAATCCTCGTCATTCAGGCGGCGGTTATCATAGCCAATGAGGCGATAGCTCTCAATGACATCAGGGTTAAACTCAACTTGCAGCTTGACGTCGTCGGCCACGCTCACCATGTTGGCCATTAGGTCAGTGCCCAGCACCTTTTTGGCCTCATCCAAGGAATCTATGTAGAAGTAATTGCCGTTGCCGTGATGTGCCAGGGTCTCCATCTTGTCGTCTTTGTAGTTTCCGGCACCAAAGCCGAGAACGGAGAGATACACACCGGTATGCCTCTTATAGGTCACGAGGTCGTGCAGGTCATCAACAGAGGTGACGCCCACGTTCATATCGCCATCTGAGGCCAGGATGATGCGGTTGTTGCCGCCTTCCTGAAAGTGCTCCTCGGCAAGTGCGTACGCCCTGAGAATCCCGTCACTGCCGTTGGTGCCGCCGTTGGTGTTGAGACCGTTGATGGCATCTTTGATACGCTGCGTTTCGCTTCCATTAACTCCGGAGAGCACGGTGTCCACACCATTGGCGTAGGTGACAATAGAGATTGTGTCGTGCTCTGTGAGCTGGTCAGCCAAAAAGCAGAAAGCCGGCTTGAGCAGCTCCATCTTGTTGGGCGCGCTCATTGAACCTGATACATCAATGAGAAACACCAGATTGGAGCCCAGGTAGCCATCTCGCAAGCCCTGCGCCTGAAGGCCAAGAATCATAAGGCGCGAGTCAGGGTTCCAGGGGCAATCGGCAACCTGAGCGTTAAGTGCAAAGGGTTTGCCCTCCTCGGGCATAATGAAGTCATAGTTAAAGTAATTGAGCATCTCCTCTATACGCACGGCGCCGGCGGGAATCTGGCTCAAAACTCCCCCTTCATTGATGATGCGGCGCAGATTGCTATAGCTTGCCGTGTCCACATCAGCAGAAAAAGTTGAAAGCGGATTGGTAGCCGTGTCAAAAAAGCCCTGCTCATCTGGCTTGGCGTACTCCTCATTATTGAGGGCTCCTTCTGCATAGCCGTAATCAACACCGGGTGCAACATCAGCGGTTGACTGATAAGGGGAGCCCAAGGGAACTTCGGCCTCTACAATGGTCAATGCAGCTGGTGGAGGGGTGTGCTCAACAATATACTCCTCTAGAGGCTCTAGCTCAACAAAAACCACATCGCCATTCTCGTCAATGTATATCTCATACTCAGGCTCAGGCGCAGGTTCAGGCTCAGGCTCAGGAAGGAGCACTGAAGGGATTTGCGGGGCGTCTGGCTCCGGTGGCAGTTCCTGATCAGGAAGATCCGTCCCCGGCAACGAGACAAAGCGACTTTCTCCTGTAGGAGTAGGCACCGTTGGATCAGTGGTGAATGCAGCGCCACAGCCAGTGGTTGTAAACGCCAGCACCCCTGCGAGGACAACGATAAAAAATCTTTGGGTAAGCTTTCTGCCAGAAGTGCTCCCCGGGCACCTGGCGGTTTTAATTCGTAGACCTAATGTTTTCATGGTTCCTCCTGTTCGTGTAATTACTACTAATACGAACAGGAGGGAGCAAGTGTCGGAATTATTTTTGCTGTGTTCTCCGCCAGGAGAGAACTGCCCTTATGGTTATAAAGATCGCCGCAAGTAATGCCAAGGCAGAAAGCGTCAGGGCTACATAGTCTACAGGCGAAGGCCAGGGATCTGGTATCACCATAGGGGGTATTTCAGCTTCAACAGTGATGGGAGGCGCATAGTTAGGGGCTTCAGCCATCTCCACCTCTACCGCTTCCTCAACAACAACAGATAATGGTGGAACAGAGCCTGGCGTGCTTTCTGGAGCTACCATTGCGGGGTCATCGGCGGGGTTGAGCGGCACAGGCGTTTCTGCTGTGTCGCCGGGAGCGGTGTCTTCGGGCTGCTGGTTGTTCGGCTGTTCGTTACCCGGCTGCTCGCCTTCTGTTTCAAGCGAAGACTCGGAGCCCTCCTCCGTTACTTCTAAAGTAAAGTCGTTTGAGTCCTCGGAGTAAGAGGGGGGAGCGGTGCTCTCCTCAAAAGCAGTCACAATTTCTGGCAGTGTCGGAGGTATAAGAGCGGCAAAGAGCAAGCAGGCCGCTATGGGCAGGGCATACCTTAACAGTGAGAACTGTCCTCTGGGGGAGCGTCGCGGCTGCGTCTGGGGCTGCTCTTCAGGCTGTGCTTCTGCGCCAACGCCGGCCTCATGGGCTTGGAGGATGTTCTGCAGCATGCGCTCGCGCGCTGCCTCATCCGGACCCATGTGGTCAAATGCGTCTCTGAGCTTGTGCTCACTCATCAAAGTCACCGCCTAGTTTTTCCCTCAGCACTTTTCGTGCGTCACTTAAATAGTTCCTGATTGTAGAGTGTGGCTTATCCAGTAACTCTGCAATCTCTGAGGCGTTGTAGCCCTCGTAGTAATACAGATAAATACAGCTGCGAAGGTTATCCGGGAGGGCCATAACAAGGGCAAGCGTGCTGTCGTAGGAATCTTCCGGGCTGGCATCGGGGGCAATGGGCTCCGGGATACTTTCCATGTCAAGGCGCTTGTTCCAACTGCTCTTCAAAAGATCCTTGCAGCGGTTTATCGCAACGCGGATAAGCCAGGCCTTCTCATGCTCAACGCTTTGAAACTCCGGTGTTTTGGCCAGCACCTTGAGAAAGATGTCCTGCGTGGCGTCTTCCGTATCCGCCGTGTTGCGCAGATGCGTGCGACACACACGATACACCGTGTCAACATGCCGCTCATAAAAAGCAGCAAACCACACGCTATCCTTTTCGCCAAGCGTTGCCAATTACGCTTCCTATCAATAATACGATTCAATACTGCCAAGTGTCGGAGCTAAGAGTATAACCAATCCGGCGGTGTGTCAGCTGGGGACAGTGAAACTGACTCACTGTCCCCAGCTGGACTACTCGGTTCGCAGGGCAACTACGGGGTCTTTTTTGGCGGCGAGGCGTGCGGGGATGAAGCCGGCAATTAGATTGAGGCCTACGCTGATGGCGATGAGGATGAGGCTGTACTGCATCTTTCTTGAGAAGGAGAGATTTCTGCCAGTTGGGGTTTTTGATGGTACGCAGGCATTGTCTGAGCTTGCCTCCCAAGACAGAGACCTTATCTTGTGTGATGTCATGATGCCCGGCATCAACGGGTGCACCTTGGTTGACATCATCCGCAAGTCTGATTCACAGATTCCCATACTCATGGCAACGGCAAGGAGCAGCTTTGCTGACAAGCAGCGGGCGTTTTCGGCGGGCAGCGATGACTATATGGTAAAACCCATAGACCTCAACGAGCTTAAGTTGCGTGTTGCCGCGCTTCTGCGCCGCGCAAGCAAGATGAACAATCGCTCCATGACCATTGGCAATGCGCTGCTGGATCTTGACACGCTCACCGTGACCGAAGGAAGCAGCTCAGAGCAGCTTCCGCAAAAGGAGTTTTTGCTGCTCTTTAAGCTGTTGGCGTCACCGGGGAGAATATTTACCCGGCGAGACATCATGAACGACATTTGGGGCAGAGAGACCGATTCGGACGAGCGCACCGTGGACGTGCATATCAGAAGACTCAGGGAGCGTTTTGAGGGCAGCCCGAGCTTTGAGATTATCACGGTGCGGGGGCTTGGGTACAAGGCAATGGTGTCCTCATGAAAAACCGAGGCGCAACAGGCGGTCAGGGAGAGAAGCCTGCAGGCACAAAGAGCAACAACCCAAGCAGGCGAGCCCCAACAAAGCATCATCTCCTGGGTTTTTATGCGATGTTTGTGTTGGGCATTGCCGTCATCTTGGTGGTGTCGTTATTCATTGGGGTCATTATCCTCTATCTGTTGTTTACCAGCGGACTCATTGAGCCGCAAAGAGGGAGCCCCTTTCCGGCTATCTTGATGATTGCGCTGCCGAGTATCCTTATCAGCTTGGTGCTTATCACCGGTTTTGGCAGAAATGCAATCAAACCTCTCAATGACTTGTCCAAGGGACTCAACGAGGTTGCATCAGGCAATTTCACTGTGCGGCTGAATGAGCAGACGCTGGGCCAGTATAGCGAGACGAGCCGTAATTTTAACCAGATGGCACGGGAGCTTGAGAGTATTGAGATGCTTCGCGAGGATTTCATTCTCAATGTGTCGCATGAATTCAAGACCCCTCTTTCAGCAATTCAAGGCTATGCAACCTTGCTGCAAGACCCTGACTTGGGAGAGGCTGAGAAGGCGGAATATCTCGACGGTATTTTCAGTGCCACTCGCTCACTCTCAAACCTGTCGAGCAACATCCTTGAGCTTTCTAATCTGGAGACCCAAGCCTCTGAGCTATCCAAAGAGGAATACTCACTGGATGAGCAGCTCAGGCAGGTCATTGTAATGCTCGAGCCCGCCTGTTCCAAGAAAGGGCTTGAGCTAGAGGTTGACCTGGACACTGTTGACATCATTGCCAATCAAGACCTGCTCGAAACAGTGTGGATCAACCTCTTAGGCAATGCCATAAAATTCACGGAAGAAGGAGGGAGTGTCACGGTGCGCATGCGGTGCCTTGATAAACAAACCGGAGCCGCCCGAGCAAGCTCTCCTGCCAGCAAGGTTGAAGTCAGCATTGCCGACACCGGCTGCGGCATAGAAGAAAAAGAACTCTCCCGCATCTTTGACAAGTTCTACCAAACAGACCAATCCCACAAATCAGAAGGCAACGGCCTGGGCCTCGCCCTAGTAAACACAATAATTGCTAAACACAATGGCAGTATAGAGGTTCAGAGCACCCCTGGTAAAGGCTCCTGCTTCAGGGTTCATTTGTGTGCCATTTTATCGCCTGTGTGACAAAATGTGACATATTTCTGCGGGTTTCTGCGGGTTTCTGCAGATTTCAACAATCAATCTACCAGCAGTTAAGCGTGTTTTATCCCAAAATTAGTGGCGGAGAGCCGGGGATTCGCGTGTATTTGCTGCGCAAATCCACGTGGTCCTCGCTCAAGAGCTCGGACGTTTTTGCTACAAACGAGCCACTGGCTCGTTTGCTTAACGCAAAAACCCCTCTCGGGTTCGAATCCCAGCGAGTTCAACGAATAATACCTTCAGAGACTTCTTTTAGAAGTCTCTGAAGGTATTAGTGGCGGAGAGCCGGGGATTCGAACCCCGGAACGGGTTTTGCCCGTTACTCGCTTAGCAGGCGAGCACCTTCGGCCTCTCGGTCAGCTCTCCACCTCGTAACGCGCTTTGAAGACGCGCAGCGCCTAATGATACAGCAAATCCTTCTTATGAGACAGGGGGACAGTTCTTCTGTCTCGCCGGGTCAGAAGACAGAAGAACTGCCCCCCCTGCCTCAAGGCTATTCATCAGTCACTCTTTCTTTCGTTTATCTCGCTTAATGGTGTGTTTTATTCTCATAACAGCAAAATTAACTTCGATTGTAGTTTCATCACCAGATACTTCCAAAGCGTTGTCATCTAAGACTTCGGCAAGTATTTCACCACTTCTTTTCATCAGTGATTTTTGCTGGTCTTCTTTTTCAATATCTGGTAGCTTGCTTATCGTTCTGGATAGCTCACGAATTTTTGCGAATGTTTCCACAATAGCTATTGTTGTTTGGGTAGCGCTAGGGCTTTTGAGAATTGTGGCAAGCATATACAAGCCTTTTTCAGTAAAGGCCGTTGGCGAGACAGTTGAGTGCTTTATTGTGATGAAGCGGTCGAATTTTTCGACCAGTTCAGTTTTATCCTTATTTGTTAGCGTTATTAAATAACCAGGAGGAAATTTATCAGGGTTATTCTTTACGGCTTCGTTGATGCGCTTAGTTTCAACTCCATAAAGCTTTGCCACATCCCTATCAATGAGAACCTGCTGGTTGCGAATTACAAGAACAAAGTCACTTACTTCGGGCAGTCCTTTTGTGCTAGCCACGCTAAACACTCCTTATTCATCATTACTAAAGAAACATCTGGCCACCATGAAAATCGAATAGCAATTCCTAGACATCTGTGCTTGTTGCTGAATAATCACTACTACCAAAACAGTATACTACTAGAATACTAACATTGCTGTCAAAATCAATATATTAATGCTAATGTTTCCTAATACGAAGTATTTCTCTCCTTACATCCCAAAGCTTTGTTCCATGCTGTTGACTAGAGAGAGAATAAGGTCTACAATATCAATTATGCGCAGCCAGGAATATATGCAAGCGAGGCTAATAACAAGAAGGAGAGAAGCAAATGTTCCAGACTAAAAACGAAAACAAGAATAGGCTGAGCAAGGTTGTAGCCCTGCTGCTGAGCCTCATGTTGGTAGCTTCTGCTGCTCTAGTATTGGGAGCGTGCAATGGTCAGGCTCAGAGTGAATCCAGCAACAACTCCAACGGTGCCCAAGTTGAACAAGAAGCTGTTCAGCTGCAGATATTTGCGGCCAACTCTCTTGAAAGGGCGCTTCCAGAGGTACAAGCGCTTTACACTGAGCAAAACCCCCACGTGACTTTCAAGGACACGCAATTCAAGGGATCCGGTGACCTGGTAACCGAGCTGCAGGGTGGCGCTCCGGCAGATATACTGATAACTGCCTCCGCTTCTACCATGAACACGGCAGTTGAGAACGGCTCCATTGATGAAGCTACTCGCATCGACCTATTTGCCAATGACTTAATCGTCGTCAAGCAAGAGGGTTCCAATGTCAACGCTTCTTCTCTTGCAGACGTCAACAGCAGCGCAATCACCAAGGTGGCTATCGGCGATGCCGACGCTGTTCCGGCCGGCGCCTATGCCAATCAAAGCCTCTTTACCGTAGGGCTTTACTCGGATGAGTCCGGCAAGGGTGGCACTTATACTCAGGGCTTTGATGCCAAGGTCATCATTCAATCCAGTGTAGGCAACGTAGCCAAAACGGTTTCCACCGGCGACGTGCAGATTGGTTTTGTCTACAGCAGCGATCTCTACCGCTATGACGGAATCGAGCAACTCTTTGTGGTGCCGAGTAACACCCATAAGCCTATCGTTTATCCGGGCGCTGTAGTGGCCAACTCAGCAAACGCCAACGAGGCTGCCAAATTCCTGGACTTTTGCCTAAACAATCCCGAGGCACTTAAGATTTGGGCGCAATACGGATTTGAGCTCATCTAAAGTGACACCGATTAAAGTCTGAGGCTTAAAGCCTTTCTCACTTTTCCTGTCTCAGATACCGCTTCTGAGCCTCAGGCAATTAATCGGTGTTGCTTTCCACTTCCGTCATTGCGGCCCCCGAGCCGCAATCTTGAACTCGCTAGCAAGATTGCGGGTCAAGCCCAGAGTGACGTTGGGGGACGCAATAACGGCAGCTCGGACTACGCGAACAGAGGTATAATACTCAACTATGAATAATAGCCCCAAACGATTCGTGCTCGTAGTGATGGTGCTCATCCTTGTGCTGGGCACCATGTTTGCGCTTCCCTTGCTGGCTCAAGCTAACGAGCAGGTGAGCATAGATGCTCAGGGAACAGCTGCAGGTTCAGAGGGCGCCAGCTTTGGCATCGATGATTTTGCCCGCAACAACAAGGGGAGCGCTCGCACCTACGAGGGCAGGGATGTTGGTTACCGTTATCCTATGGCAGGTGCCAGCGCCTTTGCCGCCCTGGTGCTTGAAGACAAGCTGGTCATCTTCATTCCAGAAGAGGTGCAGGCCACTCTAGGCCTGGATTTTACCAACAACAAAGCAGCTCAAGAGCAGTTTGTCACCCTCCTCAAAGCACTCGATGCCCATAATGCCCGCGGTGGCATAACTCTTGAGCAGCTGAATCTACCGGTGGTCTTTACCAACGCAGAGAGCATTCAACACGCGGGAAGCATCATCACCTTTGGCGTTGAAGTTGAGCCGGGATATTACTATGTGGTTCTCACGGCTGACCCAAGCGCAGCAACCACGCCGGACACCAGTAAGCTGATTTCCTTTATGGCCACTGGCACTATTGTGGCAAGTGAAAACCTGGTAATCACCCCCGCGCCCAAAGGCCTGGAGGCTTTCAAGGAGTTCCTGACTCACATGGATTACCGCCCCTTCTGGGTGTCAATGAGAACAGCACTCACTGCGCTGGTATTTGTCTTTATTCTGGGCTTGGCAGCAGCACGGCTGACCCTCAGGGTCTCCAATAACGTCAAAGATCTCCTTGATGCAATCTTTACCATTCCTTTGGTGTTGCCTCCCACGGTCATAGGTTTTCTGCTCTTGGTGACCTTTGGTAACTCCACCGCCTTTGGGCGCTGGCTCATCGATAACGGAATTGAGGTGGTGTTCTCCTGGCCGGCAGCTGTGATTGCTGCCACTGTGGTAGCTTTCCCCCTCATGTATCGAACCGTCCGCGGCGCCTTTGAGGCGCAGGATCCGGAAATGCTCGACGTTGCCCGCACTCTGGGCTGGAAGGAGTCACGCATCTTCTTCCGTCTGATGTTGCCGCTTGCGTGGCCCTCCATCGCAGCAGGCACGGTGCTCTCCTTTGCCAGAGCCTTGGGTGAGTTTGGCGCCACTTTATTTGTGGCAGGCAACTTTGCCGGAGTCACCCAAACCATGCCGCTCGCCATCTACTTTGAATGGATGGGAGGCCGCAGCGATGCCGCGGTCTTTTGGGTTGTGGTAGTCATCATCATCTCGTTCATCGTCATCTTCTTCATCAATCTTTACGCACGCCACACCCAAAAGTTCCGCATGGGCACGGCAAAGGAAGAAGATAAGGGAGAAGGGATCTATCGTTTTGAATGAAACCGTCATTGCAAGCTTGACCCGCAATCTTTTGGGACAGCAGGGAGTAAGTTGAGCATAGAAGTTGACATAAAAAAAGAGTTTGCTGACTTCAGCCTGCATGTCTCTTTTACCGCAGACGATGAGACCTTGGGCTTTCTCGGAGCTTCCGGCTGCGGCAAGAGCCTGACCCTGCGTTCAATTGCCGGCCTGGTTACCCCGGACGAGGGGCGCATTGTTGTGAACGGGGAGGTCTTCTTTGACTCTGCTCAAAAGATTGACCTCAAGCCTCAGCAGCGCAAGACCGCACTGCTCTTCCAAGACTACAAGCTCTTTCCCAATCTCACCGTAGCAGGCAACATAGCCGCGGGCATGCCGAGCCACCTGAGCAAAGAAGAGATTCATCAGCGAGTCAAACATCAACTGGAGAGATTCAAGCTCAAGGGCTACGGCTCGCGTTATCCGGTAAGACTTTCCGGAGGCCAGCAACAGCGCGTTGCCCTGGCAAGGATGCTGGCTGCCGAGCCGGGCATCCTCATGCTTGACGAGCCTTTCTCCGCCTTGGACGCACACCTCAAGAGCGACCTAGAAGAAGACCTCATAGAACTGTTTGAGCGCTTTGAGGGCACGGTGCTGTATGTTTCCCACGATGTTGACGAGGCCTTCCGTTTCTGTGACCGCATAGCCGTATTTGATGAAGGCAGGATCGCACAGGTATCTACGGCATCTGAGCTTGTGTCAGCTCCTGAAAGCCTGGCAAGTCTCAAGGTGTCCGGAGTTAAAAACATCAGCGCAGCCAAAAAAATCGATGAGCATCACGTTGAGGCAGTGGACTGGGGTATCACCCTCACAACAAAAGAGGCGGTGCCCAATGATGCAAAATGGCTGGCGATTAGAGGCAACTACATCAGGCTCGCCTTACCAAACGAAACAGAAAACTGCTTTGAGTTCACCGTACGCCTAACCACCGACTCGCGCTTCAAGCGCACGGCAGCCCTCGACCCCAGCGGCATCCGCTGGAACGCCGACAAGCTCTCACTCACTCCAGAGCAACTCCCCGAAAAAGGCAAAAAACTCCGCCTACACTTTCCCCCACAACACATCTACGTAGTTGAGAATTAACAGAAAAAGTGGCATAAACACTCAGGTGACACCTCCAGTGCTTGAAAAAATAGTCAATAACATATAAAATGCTAGCTGTAAGAGGCGAAAAAGCATTGGAAACTATATGTTAAAGGACGATATTGAGCGCTCAGCAAAGGTTCTGGGCGAAAACATCAGCACGTGGCGCAAACTACTTGGCCTCAGGGCAGAGCAGGTGGCTGAGCGCGCGGGTATTTCACTCGCCACGTATTCCAAGATTGAAAACGGCCATCAGGGTGTTTCGCTGTCAAAATTCCTGGCTGTGCTCAGGGCGCTGGGCTTGCTGCAAAAGATTGAAGACGCAATCGATCCCTATGAGTCAGACCTCGGCAGAGCCCGCGCTGACCTTCTTCTCCCCAAGCGGGTAAGGCGATGACAACTATTTACGTGTATACCGGGGAAATTGCGGCAGAGCGCAATAACAGTTGGCCCGCCTCGCAGGCGATAGGACTTGCCTACGTTAACCAGCGACGAGGTCGCCTTGCCACAACGTTTGCTTACGACCCAGATTACCTGGCACACCCCAGCTCGTGCGCCATTGACCCAGAGCTGCCCCTGCAAGCCGGCAACTGGCCGGTGCTACACGAGCTTCCGGGAGCCTTGATGGACTCAACTCCCGACAGGTGGGGAAGAAACCTGATAAACAAGCGCTATCCTGGGAAAAAACTCAATAGTCTTGATTACCTGCTGGGCGTGAGTGATGTCACCCGCCAGGGCGCTCTGCGCTTTAAGACAGAAAAAGAGGGAGCTTACCAATATCCGGACGCCAGGGTTCCAAAACTGGTGGCTTTACCAGAATTGCTGAGTGCCGCAGAGAGCATCGACAGCCCGCGTAAAGGCAGCGAAGCCATCAAGTTTCTACTTGAAGCAGGCTCTGGGTCTTTGGGCGGCGCGCGACCTAAGGCTGTCATTGATAAAAACGGTGAGCTCTATTTGGCAAAGTTTCCTCATAACAATGATCAAGAGGATGTGGTTACGGCTGAATACCAGGCGTTGCAAGGAGCTAAAAAGAAGGGGATGGATGTTCCTGACTGCGAGCTGGTAAAGGTGGCAGACAAGAAAGTACTGCTAACTAAGCGTTTTGACCGCAGAGTCAACGCTGGAGAAACTGAGCGCTTGCTGTATATCAGTGCCATGACTGCCCTCGGCGCAATAGATGGTGAGCAACGAGACTACCTGGAGATAATTGATTTTATTACCAAACACGGCTCAAGACCCAAGCAAGATATTGCTGAGCTGCTGAGGAGAATCAGGTACACCATCGAAATCAACAACACCGACGATCACTTGAGGAACCACGGCTTTTTGTACGAGAAAGGCGGGTGGTGCCTGTCTCCCTTGTTTGATGTAAACCCAAACAATAACAAGCGAGAATCAAGACAAACCTCACTAGGCGGCCACACTGATTCAGCTGGCAGCATGCAAGTGCTTGAACAGCTAGAGAGCCAGTACTAACCCTAGGACACAAGTCAAGAGGACGGTTCGGCTGACTTAAAAGCAAACCGTCCCCTCTGACGATAATCAGATTTTCTTGTGCTCGGTAAACACTACGGCGTAGCCGTCAATATCGGCTATGGCAAACTCTTTGGCGCCGTAGAAGGTATCGTGCAGCTCGCAAAGAAGCTCGGTTTTGGCTTTGAGCTCCTCATAAAGCTCGTTGAAGTTATCCACCATAACGTAAAGGGTCGCCGACGGCTTCACGCTCGGCGCACCGTAAGTTGGTAGCTCAGAAACTAGGCTTGCGCGCTCTTGAATCATGAGCATAATGCCGTCTTTTGCAAGAATGGCAAACTGCAAACCGCCGCTTTCGTTCGGCACGGTTGTTGTGACGGCAAAACCCAAAAGTCCCTCGTAAAAGCCCAGTGAATCCTCCACATTCTCAACCATCAGATTGGTTGTCATGCTTGTGTACATGGTGTGCCTCCGTTTTCCGTTTTCTCGCTCATTTCTAGCAAATGATAAGAGAAGTCTTTTGAGTTGTATTGTATAAATGCGCCAAAGCTCACAGATTCCTGCGAGGGTACCGATGCACGAGCTGTAGGGGAGTAATGCCGAGGTGCTTCTGAAAATCTTTAATCATGTGCGATTGATCGTAGTACTCGGTGATGCGCAGTATGTCTGCAGGGCTTGCCTTGGGTGAGCACAGAACCTTAAGGCACTTTTGAAACCGCAGGATAGACAAGGCTATTTTGGGCGAGTAGCCAAAGTGCTCGGCAAACAGCCGCTGGCATTGTCGCGAGCTGAGGTGCAGCAAGTCGCTGAGCTCCTTGGCATTTGCGGGCGGCGCATCGCACAGCTCATCAAAAAGCTTGGTGAATCTGTTGGGAGAGGAGTTTTTCATGAGCTCAATCAGCATGCTCTTCATTTTGGCCTTCATTGCTTCGGGTGAGAGGGAGAAGAAGGAGCTGGGGTCAAAGCCTTCATCCACCTCGGCGAGCGGCAAAAAGCAGTCCATTGCATCGGCGGCCGGGCGTCCCGTAAGCTGGTGAAAAACACCCGGAGCAAGCCGCGCGCCAAAGAACCATGCAGGCAAACGGAGCTTATAGCTAAAATCAGTAATGCTCATGCCAGAAAAGCCAATACGCTCTTCCGAGGGCTCAACCACGAGGTCGATGCAACCGTCGGTTACGATGATGTTTTCTACAATGCAGGGGTTTGCGTGCTTAGACTGCATCTCCCAAAAGCAAATCACGTAGTTACAGAAGCGCTCGTCTATATCTTCTGTGTAAAGCACGTTCTCAGAAAAAACAGGGTTCAGGACAAACGGAATTTGAATCGGGTAGTACAAGGGTTATCTCCTAGCAGCTAAACGGGGAGCCAACGGTCTTATCCTAACCTAGCTATTTTAGCTGAGAAAGCGGGCTCACTGAGGAGCCGATAAGTTAATGGGTATAATAATCGGAGTGTCACCACGCAGTTAAATCAGGGAGGGGCTTTGCATGAACAATAAGACTCAAAGCAATACTAGCTACAGAGTATGGCGAAGCATTCTGCTTGGGCTTTGCCTCTTTATTGCCGCTGGTGCCGTTGGTGGCGCTGCGCTTGCCTTTATCCCCGCATTGAGCGCGTTTTCGGGTGCAAATGAAATAGTGCCCGTGCTTCAACAGGCGCCGCTCGTTGGTCAGTACATTAACTCACTGGTAATTCCAGGCTTTGCTCTGATGCTGCTGGTTCTTGTCCCGCAGGGCCTTGCCTGCATATGCATGCTCAGAAAGCATCCCCGACAAATTGACGCAGGCATCTTTGCTGGCGTTATGCTTATAGTCTGTCAAATTGGCGAGCTCGTGCTAATCCCAAACCCTTTGTCCGTGATTTACCTCACCCTCGGCGCAATCCAAATCTTCGCTGGCATCATGTGCCTGCGCGTGAAGGGCTAAGTGACACAGCTTCCCTGTCCGCACGTGTCTCCCCGTGACACCCCTGTTATCTGTAGCCATAGATAGTAATCACACCACCATCTACTTCATACGGAATACTATACTTAACTAGAATTGCCAAAAACTCATCTGTTATGTCTTCAGCAATAATGTCAGGCAATAGGCGGCCTTGATGTTTTGTATATCTTGGCCGGACTTTTATCCACTCAATAGCAAAGTAATCGCCCCAATCGTAGAGACCCTCGTCGCTCCAGTCGCCCCACCACCACACATCTTCATCAAACGCAGAAATATTCACTTCTTCTTCGCAAACATCTTTTAGAACAAAAGGCGGAGGAAAAGGCAAATCGTCGATAGCATTTTGAAGCTCTTTCCATTTCGTATTGTTCATACAGCTATATAAGCCTTTTCTTGAGACGATTTCTAAGACTCTTTCTTTCCTGGTCATGGTGCCACTACCTTCGAGACGATAAACCCTCCATAGGCGTCATTGTTAATTTTCATGCACTTACCTCCTGTAAAGCTTGTTCTAGCTTAAGCTTACATGTGCTTGTCGCTTTGAGCAGGGTTTTGGCTCTTGGCGGAGATCTCCCTAATTCTGGGCACCAAATCAGCCTTGCTAGAACACAAAGGACCGTCCCTTTGTGTCACCTTTGTGTCATTGTGTCAGTGCATAGACCACATGAACGCCAGGGCTACAAAGTAAAAAATGAGATTGGCAATCACGCCAGCTAATGAAATTATCCCAAGGGTCAATCCTGCAGTTGCCATGCCCTTGTTTACAGTACTCTTTCTTCCTATTGCGCCAAGGATTATCGCTGCAACAGAGGTAAAACCAAAGGTGAAAAAACCGGCAATGCCGCATACAAGCGAAGCAATAGCAAGGCCGTTTGTCTGCCCACCAGCAGCTTGCGAATAATAATGACCCCCAACTGGACTGTAATCCATTGCCTGCGCAAGAACGTGCTGTGAGCCATTGGGATGTACTTGCTGTATTGGTTGTGCGGGCACCTGCGTTGGTTGCACCGGAAGTTGCGGCGGCTGCGCAGGACGCGCAACCGCACGAGAATCAGTAATGTCATTAGTCCATTGCAACCCGTCCCAGTATCGGAGTTTTGAGGCATCGCCCGATGGATCTGGGTACCATCCTACTTGTGCATTCATGCTTGTTGATGTCTCCCTTATGCTAGACACGGACTATTTTACATCGTCAATAGGCTTGAGATGCTGCTTCTTGGTGTAGCGGCCTGGAGATAATCTTCTCAGGATCAATCTGAGTGCCACATAAATCAGAGGCCCAAATATGATTATCAGCCACGCGAGGATTTCTAAGCTGGTATAGCTTATATGCGGACGAGATATACTCTCTTCATAGAGCCCAAGACTCAGGATAACTCCAAAGGCCAGCCATGCAACTACGGCGATAATCGTGGAAATTGTCTCGACCTTATCAAGTTTGTCGTGCTTTTGGTGGAGCGCCAGAATGCCATAAGCAAGATATCCAATCCAAGCGGCACTGCCAGCTACCCCTAGGGCAATAGACATCGCACCAAATCCAAGGTCAAAGTCATCGATTGCAAAGAAACCAACAAACAAAAATCCTATGCTAAAAACCCCTACAACAGTTGACACAAAAATAAGTCTGATGACGTACAAAGTCTTGTTAACAGTAAGAAGTGCTTTGTTTGGTGCAGTGTCCAAGCTCGATGGTTGATAGTGATAGAGAGTCAATGTCTTGATAAAGCCCAGTATTACATTAGCAATGGCGGTGAGCAGAAGCCCGCCTATAAGAACTCCAAACGGTCCTAAGTCCATACCGCCACCGTTAGAAAATCCGTCAACGATAGTAACGATGTTGACAATAAAATAGAGAGTGCCCAGCACAGCCGGAAGAATCATTATGGCTCTGAGAACCTTGAATACCCACGTCAAGCTCTGCTCTTTCAGGGCATGATTCACCAGGTTTGCACCAGGAAGCTGATCGGCGGACTGAGCCTCCTTGTTGTTACCGCTGCCCCTCTCTCCTCTGCTCCATAATCCACTGAACGAGGCATTGGGATATGCCAAAAACCATACTTTATAGCACTTTGCGCACTCGTACCATTCTTCACGGCGCTCCTTGCTTTTCTGCTTTGGAGAAATCTTGCGCAGCATCTTGTTCTTGGTCAGCCGGGCAAGCTGCGCTTGGGCTAGCTTAAAATCAGCGCTGGAGAAATCAATTGCATCTTCAAGCATTTCACACTCACAAGGTGAGTTTTCTAAAGAGGATCTGATGGTTGTGTCGTCGACGTAAACGAGCGGATTTCCGCGTAAATCAAAATGGATTGGATAGCCCCTGTTGTCTTCAAAATCAATGGAAGAGAATTCGTCTTTATCACTTTGAGAGATGATTTTTAAAATCTGCAGTTTCTCTTCAGGGGTAACGGGCGCATTGGAATTAAAGGGCTGTGCGTGAGCCCTTCTCCATACCACTTCTTCTTCAGCAGACTTGATCTCTTTGGCGTTTGGCCTCGGCTGAGCCTTGAGCCACTCTAACGATCTTTCAGCGTCCCCAATCGCCACATCCCAAGAAAGCCACTCGGCCTTGTTAATTGATACCAGATAGTCATAATTGCTCTTAAACTCAAGAAGCCTTCCCTCGTATTCAATAACTAGTGACCAAGGTGTCACAGCAATCTTTCTCATGGTCTCCCACCTTAAACGTCTGGTTGTTGAATAGCTCCCCTGCTAGCTTTTTCTTAGAAATCTTTGAACGGGACTGCTCGGTAAGGACTTTCCTCATCAAAGAGTAAAAACTTCATCGTTCGGTAAAGCTCCGAGGAATCATCTTCAAATGCGATTGCCCGCCCCAAGATATATGCTGCCATGTATTCGTGCCAGCTTGAGTACACTCTAGACGCATTTGTTGCTGCACCCTTCATGAAAGCCCATGCTTCATCTTCACTCAGATACCCGGCATTTGCGCTGTATCTGGCAACAAAACCGCAGCGCCCATAGTCCCACGCAGCAACGGATGTAATTGCCGACAATGCTTCTTCGGTATACCCAAGGTCAATGAGCGTCTTTTTTGCAGAGACATAGCACTGCAGCCCTGCGCCTATCCTGGTAAATAAGTTCTGAACAACCAATTCAAAAAATTCATCGTCTGTTAAATTTTCTGTGAGCTCTGCGCTCACGCGCTCTGCTGTATCCCTAAATGCAGCTTCAAGGATGGATAAATCAAGGGTAATAGGGTCAGAATCAATCTCATCATCACTTTTGTTGATAGTTGCCAAAAGCTCTTCTTCGTTCTTTTTAATAAAGTCAAACACCTCGTCCGCATAAGGAGTATGCCCTTCTGCCATAGATAAATAGCGGGCAGTCCGGATTGCTTCAAAGGTGTCCGCAATCCCCCACGTCTGGTAAAGGAGTGCCCAGAGATCCTTCTTTGTTCCGGGCACCCAAAATGTTTGGCATGAATCACCGTTGAGAACATGCAGCACGGCGGCAAAGGTTTGATAACGTACTCTTTCTTTGGGGAGGTGTTCCGGTGGCCGAAACAAGTTCTTTTTACTTATTACTATCCATACAATACCGCCGATTACACACAATGAACAGAAGACAAGCATAAAAATCGTATCTCCAACGTCATCGCGGCTATAAACAAACGCAGCAATTATCCCGATGATTCCGAGAAAAATCATCAGATAAGGAACCCGCTCCAGTGATATAAACATAAAGACACCTCTAAATATTATTGTATAAATTCTGTGCTACCAGACGCCTATTGCACGTAAGTTTACCATACTCCGGTTTTTGCCAAGACGCCCCCAATGTGTCCCCCGGTCACACTCTACACGTCTTGTGTTATGACACCTGACCGGGCCCCCATATGTCGTAGGTGTATCCAAAAAAATCTCCCCTTTTTACTCTTAACTCTTTACTTACAGAGCGGTGTGTCCATGATTTACGAGCCATTCAGCCAATTATTGGCTAAAATACGAATAATTTCGGGTGTATCCCTTGATAAATTTGCTATTTTCATTAGTATAATTCTCCTATATAATGTTTGGGACTCTATTTAGCTGACCCTACTAACGTTGCAGTTATACATACACCGTACGGAGGACACACCATGTGGGAGCCAGAAGGCACAGTTAGCAGCACCAGCAGCAGCCTTGCGCTTATTAAAGTCGTAGGCGTTGGCGGTGGTGGCACCAATGCTGTCAATAGGATGATTGAGGCTGGAATCAAAGGCGTGGAATTTGTGGTCATCAATACCGATGCCCAAGATCTTCTCATGTCCAACGCAGACAGAATCGTTCATATTGGCGAGAGCCTTACCAAAGGACTCGGCGCAGGGGCAGATCCCGGCAAGGGCGCACAGGCTGCAGAAGAATCGCGCAAAGAAATCGCCGAAGCCCTTGAGGGGGCAGACATGGTTTTTGTGACCGCCGGCGAAGGAGGCGGCACCGGTACCGGTGCGTCACCCATCGTTGCAGAGATTGCGCACGACACCATCGGAGCGCTCACCGTGGGGGTTGTCACCAAGCCTTTCTCTTTTGAAGGACGCAAGCGCATGGCACAGGCAGAAGACGGCATCATGCTGCTCGCCCAAAATGTTGACGCGCTTATCGTCATCCCTAACGATCGCCTCCTACAAATAGTGGAAAAGAAAACCACGATGCTCGATGCCTTCCGCATTGCAGACGACATTCTCCGTCAGGGCACCCAGGGTATCACCGATCTTATCACCATCCCCGGCACCATCAACGTTGACTTTGCCGATGTGCGCACGGTGATGAAAGATGCCGGAACCGCCATGATGGGCATTGGCGTTGCCGCTGGCGAGAACCGCGCAATAGAGGCAGCCATTCAGGCTATCTCGAGCAAGCTGCTTGACTCCTCAATCGTTGGCGCCAAGCGCATCCTCGTATCCGTGGCTGGTTCATCAGACATGGGTCTGGCCGAGGTGCACGAGGCAGCAACCGCCGTTACCGAATCTGCAGACAGCGATGCAAACATCATCTTTGGCTCGGTCATTGACGATACCCTCGGAGACCAGGTTAAGGTCACCGTTATTGCCACCGGCTTTGACCGGGTAGCAACCCAGGCTGCTATGGACTTTGACGGTCATGAGTCCGGCTTCAGGCAAAGCGCAGGAGCACTGGACGATTACGGGTACGATTATCAGCCCGCTCGCTCAAGCCAAACTTACGGCAGGCAGGCACAACCTCTGACCTTTGATGATGAGTTCATTCCAGAATTCCTCCGGCAAGGACACTGAGATCATCACTCAGTTTGAAAAGAATTATCAAGAAATACAGCTAGCAATAAACTCCGCTGCGGCTTGTGCTGGCAGGGATCCAGACGAGGTGTTACTGGTGGCAGTGAGCAAGGCAGTGGGCATACCCGAGATAGAAACCGCCATCAAGGCGGGCATCAGCGATTTTGGAGAGAACCGCACGCACAGCCTGCGTGAAAAGCAAAACCTGCTCCCCTCAAAGCGCTGGCACTACATTGGGCATATCCAAACCAATAAGCTCAAAGACCTGGTAGGAAGAGCGCACCTCATACACTCAGTTGCAAGCCTGCGTGCCCTCAACGCCATCAGCCGCCTGGCTGAGCAGCAAGAAATCAACCAAAAAATCCTCATAGAGGTCAATGTTTCCGGCGAGGAAAGCAAAGACGGCCTGGCCCCCTCAGAGCTACCCAACTTCCTGGAGGCCGCAAGCACCACACAAAACATAGAGGTTAAGGGCTTCATGACTATGGCGCCCCTGCTGGAGTCCGCAGAGGATAAAACAGCGCGCCAGTGCTTTGCTGCTCTGAGAGAACTCCGCGACAATCTGGTACCGATTTTTGCCGGAGCAGAAAATATCAGCTTAAATGAACTGTCAATGGGTATGTCTGGTGATTTTTCAGACGCCATACAAGAAGGAGCTACGATTGTTCGCATCGGTCGCAGACTTTGGAGCTAATTATGGGACTACTTGATAACATCAAGAGCCGCCTGGGCGGAGACCAGGGCGAGTACGACGAGAACGACCAGTACTACGATGACCAAGAAACCTACGAGGCAGACTACGATGATGGTCGCCACTATAATGACGCGCCCTACTACGACGATGCTGCCGACGAATCATCTGCGGCAAGCAGTCGCAAGTCAAGCGTCTTTGATAATTACACGCCGCTGGTCTCAATGAGCGACGTGCGCTCGCAAGAGATCCCCCGCCACACACAAAACACCCCAATACCCCGCGCGGGGCACCAGGCTAACCCGCAGATCAGAACCAGTCTGCCCTACGTGAGCACTTCGTTGGAGAGACCCACGTTTGCTCAGGGCGATTCATCAAACTACCCAACCGGTTCATTTGCCGCAGTTGAGAAAAGAGACACCGCAATTTACGCTAACGAAGAAATATCCGACCCTCTGTTCAGAAAACATTCGCTCTCCAACACCGGAGACTTCTCCGCCACCAGTCCTGCCTACTATGCCAGCAGAAGTGGCGTTGGCCACGTGAGGCCGGCTGGGCAGCTGCGGAGAACCCATAAGTTCAGAGAGGTTGTGGTGGTTACCCCGGCAAGTTACGCCGAGGCCGAGGTGGTTGCCAATAACCTCAGACGGCACAATGCCGTGGTATTGGTGCTCACGCAAACCAGACCGGAGCTTGCCAAGCGAATCCTCGACTTTTCCTTTGGCGCTGCCGCCGTGGCAGAGGCACAGGTGGTGACGATAAGCGAGCGGGTTTACGCCCTCACCGCCAGCCACCCCCTCACCGATGCCGAAATCGAACTTCTTCAAACCAGAGGAGTCCTATGAAAAACCCCACCTTGCAGCCTGAGGTCATAGAAAAACTGGGCAAAATCGCTCTCATTGGCGGCGGAAAGATGGGAGAGGCAATACTAGCCGGTTTGGTGCACGGCACACTGCTAAACCCTGAGACTATCGCGGTTGCCGAGCCAAGCCCTGAGCTTGCCGCCTATCTCAACGAAACTTACGGCGTTGACTGCGTGGACGATGCCGCAGTAATAACCCACGCCCAAACCGCGCTTTTTGCCATAAAGCCGCAGGTTTTTAAGCAGGTAGCAGAACATCTGGCGGCTGCCGAGGGCTTTGCCCCCGAGCGGGTCATCTCCATAGCCGCCGGCATCACCACAGAAACAATTGCCGCGTACTTTCCCAACGCTTATATCATCAGGGTCATGCCCAACACTCCTCTTATGGTGTCAGCAGGCATGAGCGTGGTGGCGGTGGGCGAGGGCACACCCAATTCAGAAGGC